>JASIJN010000216.1 GCA_030050125.1 Streptosporangiaceae bacterium
GCCGTCTCCTCGCGCTGCGCGCGCAGCTCGGCGTTGCGGGCCCGCAGCGCGGCCGCGGCCACGGCTCGCTCGTGCACCAGCCGGCCGGCCGCGCAGGCCAGGAGGACGGCGGGCAGCCCGATCGTGATGAAGCCCGGCCCGAGCTGCGGGTCGTAAAAGGCCTGCGCGGTGACGGCCCCCATGCACAGCACCGCCGCTATGGCCAGCCGTCCCCAGTCCAGCCTCGAGCCGGCGAAGAATGCGATCACCAGGACCGCGGGCAGGCCGGGTCCGCAGCGGACCATCGGCCCTATCAGCAACTCGTTCACCAGCGCACCCGCGGCCACGGCCGCCGCGGCCCAGAGCGGCGCACGCCGTTCCCAGGCGACCGGCAATGTCATCGCGAGGACGCCGATCGCCGCCACCACTCCACCATGATTGGTGGAGCCGGGAAACACCCCGGTGACCAGGGTGATCGCCCAGATACTGAGCAATGCCGCCAGGAGAATGTCGCCCCAGCCGATGCCGCGCACGTTCCTGACGGGCCGCCACAACCAGCTCGCCGCGCTCGTTCCGGTCACCGAAGCTCCCCTCCCCAGACGACTCATTGTCGCCTGGCTGCGCTGGGCGGGGCCAGCCCTCGTGGCTCGCCTCGCTGCGCAGCACGCTACGGCGCGTGACCGCGGCGGTCGTCCGTCTGCCGGGCTACATGCGGCGGCCGGCATCCGCCGCCGGGCGGACACAGCCCGCCGGGTCCGCCGGTTACGATGCAAACGCCAGTGTCGAGGGGCGGAGGCCAGCGGTGTCCGTGACCAGCATCCCGAGCGCGGCGGGCGCCACCGCCGCGGACGCGATCTCCGTGCTGATCGCCGACGACCAGCGGCTGGTGCGGGCCGGCTTCCGCGTCATTCTCGCGGGGGAGCCGGACATCGCGGTGGTGGGCGAGGCCGCGGACGGCGCCCAGGCGATCGAGCTGGCCCGGGCGCTGAAGCCGGACATCGTGCTGATGGACATCCGGATGCCGAACATGGACGGCCTGACGGCGGCGCGGCAGGTCATCACCAACGGCGCCAGCCGGGTCCTGATCCTGACGACCTTCGACGCCGATGAGTACGTCTACGAGGCGCTGCGGATGGGGGCCAGCGGGTTCCTGCTCAAGGACGCGCCGCCGGACCAGCTGATCGGGGCGGTGCGCAGCGTTGCGGCCGGGAACGCGCTGATCGATCCGGTCATCACCAGGCGCCTGATCGGCCGGTTCGCCCACGCCGTCCGGCCGCCGGCGCTGCAGCCCGACCAGCTCAGGGAGCTCACCGCCCGCGAACTCGACGTGCTCCGCCTGGTCGCCCGCGGGCTGACCAACGCCGAGATCGCCGACGAGCTCGTGGTCGAGGAGAGCACCGTCAAGACGCACGTGAGCAGGATCCTGCTCAAGCTCGGCCTGCGGGACCGGGTCCAGGCCGTGGTGATCGCCTACGAGTCCGGTTTTGTTGTCCCGGACGATCCCGGCTGTTAACGGCGGCTCGTCCGTTATTGCCACATAATGAGAATTTATGGCGAGCGCGGATCTGCAGGGCTGGTTTCAGGACCCGTTCGGCCTGCACGAGAGGCGCTACTTTTCCGCGGGTCGCCCGACCAAGCTCGTCAGGGACGGGCAGGTCGAGACCTACGACGAGCCGCCGTCCACCGAATACGACGCCGCTGCGGTCGCTGCCGTCGCCGGCGGTGACGGGGGCTTCGCGTCCGCCGCTGCTGCCGCACCGGGCGGCTACGCCGCAGCGGCGCCGAGGCAAGCTGCTCTCGGGCGCGGTGAGCTGCCCGGGCCCGACGGGGCGGCGAGGTTGCCGCTCAATCCGCGCACCCGCATGATCGCGACCGTCGCGGTGATCACCGCTGCCGTTATCGTCCTCGTCCTTGCCTTCGGCGGCGAGCCGAAGCCCCCGGCCGGCACGAGCATTCCGCAGAGCTCGCTCGCCGCGCTCGTCACGCAGTCGGCCCAGCACACGCTGGCCGAGCGCACAGCCCAGGTATCGCTGTCCGGAACAGCCCGGGTTACCTTCACCGGTCAAAGCACGCAGACCATTCCGGTGACCGGGACGGGTGAGATAGACCTGAGTGGCGGTGCGCTGGCACTGAACGTGGTCGCTACTGTGTCCGGCCTGTCGCTGGTGGAAAACGAGATCCTGGTCCGGAGCAACCTCTATCTGGCCATGATCGTCAACGGCCAGAGCTTCGCCCAGGTGACCGGCGGACCTGACTGGATCCAGATGCCGGTGCAGCAGTCGCCGGTGGCCTACCCGGTCGCCAGCAACCCGCTGGCATCCCTGACGATGCTCGAGCAGCACGGCATGACCGTGCGATTGCTCGGGACGCAGACGATCGCCGGCCGGAGCTGCAGCGGCTACGCCATAACGCCGAGCGAGCAGGCGATGATGGCCGCGGCGAAGGCGGACGCTCAGCTCGGGATCTCCTCCCCGGTCATGCCAGGGCAGGCGGCCCCGTCATTCGAGGTCTGGTTCGACGCGCGGCAGCTGCTGTGCCAGCTGAGCGTCAGCGCGGGCCTGAACGGCCCGATCGGCGGCACGTCCGACAGCGTGGTGCTGAACTTCTCGAACTGGGGCTCGCCCGTCGACATCACCGCGCCGCAGCCGTCCGATACCGTCTCCTACCAGGACTTCTGCGAAAGGTCGCTGGGAGCTGCTTCGGCCCTTTGCCATCCGGCCGGCTCTTCGCCGCGTTAGCGCCCCGCCGACCATTCAGCGGCCGGGATGCCCGCGTTCGTCAATCTGGTAATGGTTCGGCCGAGATCGGGGTGCCTGAGCTCGGAAAGTATTGACAGCGCCTCCTGCGACGCGACCGCTGTCGCTTCGTCGTCGCCCGCCGCCTTGTAGCTGGTCGCGAGATTCGTAAGGACGCAGGCGACCTGGAAGGTCCGCTCGTCCCGGCCAAGCAGGTCAAGGGCCCGCAGGTAGCAGCCGATGGCATCGGCGTGCCGGCCGATCTGGGTGTGGGCGTACCCGAGGCTGTCCAGGGTGGCGGCCTGGCCCAGGCGGTTATCCAGCTTGCCGTGGATTTCCAGTGCCCGCTCGCAGCAGGCTATCGCTCGGCGCGCATCGCCGAGGTGCGCGCTGCTCCAGCCGACGGCGTTGAGTGCCCGCGCCTGCCCCAGTTGGTGGCCCAGTTTCCGGTACAGCGAAAGAGCCGTGCTGGCCTGCTCGAGCGCATCGTCGTAGCGGTCCTGCGACTCGAATGTCCTCGATATATCGAGCAGGCACCGCGCCTGGCCGGCGGGAATTCTGAGCCTGCGATTTATGCTGATGGCGTGCTGCAGATGTGCCTGAGCGTCTTCGTGGCACCCGAGGTGCACGTATACGATGCTCATGTTTTCGTGGGTAATGGCCTGCCCGAGCGCGCTACCTGAGCGCCGTGCCGCGCTGAGCGCTGTCTGGTGAGTCGCGACCCAGTCTTGCCAGCGGCCCCGCCGGTCGAAATAATTGA
>JASIJN010000023.1 GCA_030050125.1 Streptosporangiaceae bacterium
CAGGGTGATACCCGCGATCATCAAGGTCACGACGAGGGTGCTGATCAGCCTGTGCGTGGCGATCACCCGGGCCCGGACGCTTCGGGCGGCCCGCTGGGCCCGGCTAGGTGGGCGACCCCGGGCGGCGCCGGCGCAGCGCCACTCCGCCCACCACGGCGCCGAGGCCGAGCAGGCCGAAGCCCACGTCGGTGATCGAACTGTTGGTCGCGGTGGAGGTCGTGCCGTCACCGGTCTGGGGTGCCGGGGACGGCACGGCGTTCACTTGCAGAGTCGCTGAGGCCGAGACGCCGTTCGAGCAGTCGACCTCGGGGCTGTATGTGCCCGCGGCGAGAGTGGTGGGCAGGACGACGGTGGTAATGAATACGTTCGTCTGGCCCGAAGCCTGCATCGGGATCTGGTCGGCCAGCCCCAGCTGGGTTCCGGCCAGGGTCGCCGACTGGGCCGGCCCGGACGAGCTCTCCGAGGCGCAGTTGACCTGAAACGTCGTCGACGTCCCCGGTGCGGACGGATTAGGGAAAATATTCAATGTCTGGCCGCCGCCGAGATTCGCGGTCTGCCCGGCCAGTGCGGCCGAGGCGCCGCTCGCCAGGACGGCCGCGACAAGAGCCCCGGTCGCGACCGCGTACATGACAACGCGCATGGATCTCCCCCGATATGCAATAGGAATATCCCCGCTATCGTCCCTGGCGAGTACCCGGCGGTTCCGATGGGCAAACGCCTGGGAATTCCCGGCCGTGGTAATTTCGCCACTATTTAGCCGCCTCGCGGCCACCGGATCTGGTTTGGATCCGTTGGCCTGCCCGGCCTTATCCTCCCGCCGGGGAACCCGGCCCGCTGGAACAGGGCCACGCGGGGGCAAGCCGGCCGATTTAGCGTGGATGGCGCCGTCGCTGTCGCTGTGCGTGTCCTGTTCCCGGAGTTGTGTCGAAACCCGGGCACCAAGGGGTGTGGCGACGCGGAACCGGGTCCAGATACCTTGACGTCGAGATAAGTCAGGGCTAGGTTGTCTGTAGATAGCTTGATATCGAGATACTACGCCCGGAGGACGCCGGGTCTCGCGACTGCGGGAAGATGCGATACGACCGCAATCGGGGCAGCCAGACGCAGGGACGAGCGACAAGGCAGGAGATCGGACGATGACAGCCAATAGCTTCGGCAGCCGGGGCCCGCTGCACGCCGGCGGGAACAGCTACGAGATCCACCGGCTGGCTGCGGCGGACGGCGCCGAGGACCTCCCGTTCAGCCTAAAGATCCTGCTGGAGAACCTGCTGCGGACCGAGGACGGGGTGAACGTCACGGCCGACCACGTCACGGCGCTCGCGTCGTGGGATCCGGAGGCCGAGCCGGCCACCGAGATCCAGTTCAGCCCGGCCAGGGTGATCATGCAGGACCTGACCGGGGTCCCCGCGGTGGTCGACCTGGCCACCATGCGCGAGGCCATGCGCGACCTCGGCGGCGACCCGGGCCGGATCAACCCGCTGGTCCCGGCCGAGCTGGTCATCGATCACTCGGTGGTCGCCGACGTCTTCGGCAGGCCGGACGCGTTCGAGCGCAATGTGGAGTTCGAGTTCCAGCGCAACTCCGAGCGGTTCGGCTTCCTGCGCTGGGGCCAGGACGCGTTCAGCCAGTTCAAGGTGGTGCCCCCGGGAACCGGGATCGTGCACCAGGTCAACATCGAGCACCTGGCCCGGGTGGTCATGGCGCAGCCGGGCGCCGGAGGCGCCGTAGCGGCCTACCCGGACACCTGCCTGGGCACCGACTCGCACACCACCATGCAGAACGGCCTCGGCGTGCTCGGCTGGGGCGTGGGCGGCATCGAGGCGGAGGCGGCCATGCTGGGCCAGCCGGTCTCGATGCTGATCCCCAAGGTGGTCGGGTTCCGGCTGACCGGGGAGCTGCCGGCCGGGGCCACCGCCACCGACCTGGTGCTGACGATCACCGAACTGCTGCGCTGGCACGGCGTGGTGGGCAAGTTCGTCGAGTTCCACGGCGACGGCGTGGCCGCCGTGCCGGTGGCCAACCGGGCCACGATCGGCAACATGAGCCCGGAGTTCGGCTCCACCTGCGCGATCTTCCCGATCGACGGCGAGACCATCGGCTACCTGAGGCTGACCGGACGCAGCGAGGAGCAGGTCGCGCTGGTCGAGGCGTACGCCAAGGAGCAGGGCCTGTGGCACGAGCCGGGCCGCGCGGCGCGTTACTCCGAGGAACTCGGGCTCGACCTGTCCACGGTGGTCCCGTCCCTGGCCGGGCCCAAGCGGCCGCAGGACCGGGTGGCGCTGACCGACGCCAAGACCGCGTTCCGCCGGGCGCTGGGCTCTTACGTCCCGCTGGACAGTCTGGATGAGGAGATCGCCGACACCTTCCCGGCCTCGGATCCGTTCACCGCTGAAGGGGACGGGGCGGAAGCGGAAGCGGGCGGGGCGGCCGGGCGTGGCGAGCGGCCTGCGGCCAAGGGCGCGGGGCGGCGCCCGTCCGCCCCGGTCGAGGTGACGCTCGAGGACGGCACCAAGACCGCCGTCGATCACGGGTCCGTCGTGATCGCGGCCATCACCTCGTGCACGAACACGTCCAATCCCTCGGTCATGGTCGGCGCG
>JASIJN010000217.1 GCA_030050125.1 Streptosporangiaceae bacterium
CGTGGTGACCGTCGCGTCGCGGATCCCGCACGGAACGATCCGGTCGTACCAGGACAGGTCGCAGTCGCAGTTCAGCGCGAAGCCGTGCATGGTCACGCCGCGGGACACCCGGATGCCGATCGCGCCCACCTTCCGGTCCGGCGCGCTTCCCGGGCCGCGGAACCACACCCCGCTGCGGCCGTCGACGCGCGTGGCTCGCGTCCCGAACTCGGCGCAGACGCCGATCAGCGCCTCCTCGATCGCCCGCACGTACGCGATCACGTCGATCGGGTCGCCGAGCTTGACTATCGGGTAGCCGACGAGCTGGCCCGGCCCGTGCCAGGTGATCTTGCCGCCGCGGTCGACGTCTATCACCGGGGCGCCCGGGTCACCGGCCGGCCGGTCGAGCTCTCCGGTCCGCTTGCCGGCCGTGTACACCGGGGGATGCTCCAGCATCAGGCAGCAGTCCGGAATGTCGCCGCGCACCCGCCGCTCGTGCAGGGCCCGCTGCAGATCCCAGGCCTGCGGATACGGCACCGCCGCCGCGCCGAACCCGGCCCGGGCGAATATCAGCTCATCGTCCACGCTTACCAGGTTACGAGACCGAACCGCGACCGCCGGTGACGCGTCAGGCCACGGCCTGCCGGGCATTGATGAGGAAGAAGCGGGCTAATGCGTGGGTTGCAAGCATTCGGGAGCCGGAGGGAGGTCGGCCGTGATCGACGAGGCCGAGCTGAGGCGGATGACCGCCAAGGAGCGGGCGAAGCTGATGCGGATGCTTGCGCATATGGAGATGCCGCGCCTGCTGCCCGGGGGCAGCCAGCAGCGGCGCCGGTGGTTCCTGCTGGGAACCATCGGGTGCTGCCTGGTGCTCGCCGCCTGGATCGGCGTGCTGGCGGTAACGCTGCCGCCCTTCTACCGCACAGGCGGCTGGCGCGGCGCGTGGGTGGGATTCGACCTGGCCGAGCTCGCCGCGTTCGGGGCCACCGCCTGGGCCGCCTGGCGCGGGCGGCAGGTCCTGATCGTGTGCCTGCTCGTGCTGGCCACGCTGCTGCTCGCCGACGCCTGGTTCGACGTCACGCTGGACGTGGCCTCGAGCGGCTTCGTGTGGAGCCTGCTCTCGGCGCTGCTGGTGGAGATCCCGCTGGCGATCGCCGCGCTCGTGGGCGCACGGCACCTGCTGCGCCTGAGCATCGCGAGGATCAGGAGCCGCGAGGGCCTGGCGGGCCCGGTGCCCGCGCTGTGGCGGATCCCGTTGTTCGGCTACCTGGAGGGCGGGATTCTGCACGACCCGATCCCGCCGGGCTCAGCCGACGTGTCCGATGATCCCAAAGACATCGGCCGCGCTACGCTAGCTGCGCCGTCAGTGCGCTCGCCAGGTCAGGATGCCTGAACGCGAAGCCGGCCGCTAGCAGCCGTCTCGGCACGACCCGCTGGCTCCCGAGCAGTTCGCCCGCCATCTCGCCCAGGCCGGCCCGGATCAGGGGCGCGGGCACGCGCAGCAGCGCGGGCCGCCGCAGCGCCCGGGCCAGCCCGGCGGTGAACTCAGCGTTGGTCACCGGGGTCGGGGCGGTGAGGTTGACCGGGCCGTCGATGTCGGCGTGATCGAGCAGGTACCTGACCGCGGCCACCTGGTCGGTCAGCGAGATCCAGCTCAGGTACTGGGTGCCGGGCCCGATTCGCGCGCCGAGCCCGAGCCGGAAGAGCGGCAGCAGCGGGCCCAGCAGCCCGCCTCGCCGCGACAGCACCACGCCCGTGCGCAGCGTCGCCACCCGCAGCCCGGCCTGGCGGGCGGGCTGCGCCGCCTCCTCCCAGTCCCGGACCAGGTCGGCCAGGAACCCGGTGCCGGCCGGGGCCGACTCGTCGACCTCCCGCGCCCCGGTGTCGCCGTACCAGCCGACGGCCGAGCCGGACAGCAGGACCGACGGCGGGCGCCCGGCCTTGGCGAGCGCGGCGACCAGTGCCCGGGTGCTCTGGATCCGGCTGGATCGCAGTTCCCGCTTCCTGGCCTGGGTCCACCAGCCGCCCGCGACCGGCGCTCCGGACAGGTGCACGACGGCGTCCACTCCGTCGAGCGCACCCGGGGCGATCCGGCCGTCGGCGGCCTGCGGGTCCCAGCGGATCTCGCCCGGCCCGGCCGGCGCGCGCCGCACCAGCCGGGTCACCTGCTGCCCTTCGGCCAGCAGCGCGGCGGCGAGCGCCGAGCCGATCAGGCCGGACGATCCGGTGATCGCGACCCGCATGGACCCCCCTTGTCAGAGGCCGAGTTCGGTCTCGAACGCCCCCTCTTCGAGCCGGGACTTGAGCGTGCCGAGGAACCGCGCGGCGTCGGCGCCGTCAACCAGCCGGTGATCGTAGGTGAGGGCCAGGTAGACCATGGACCGCACCGCGATCACCTCGCCGAGCGCCGGGTCCTCCATGACCACGGCCCGCTTGACCACCGTACCGGTGCCCAGGATGCCCACCTGCGGCTGGTTGATGATCGGCGTGTCGAACAGGGCCCCGCGGCTGCCGGTGTTGGTCAGCGTAAAGGTACCTCCGGACAGCTCGTCCGGGCTTACCTGCCCGGCCCGGGTGCGCTCCGCGAGATCGGCGATCTTCCGGGCCAGGCCGGCGATGTTCAGGTCGCCCGCCTTGCGGATGACCGGCACCATCAGCCCGCGCTCGGTGTCCACCGCGATGCCGAGGTGCTCGGCGTCGTGGTAGGTCACCTGGTTGCTGGCGGTGTCGATGATGGCGTTGAGCGCCGGGTGCACCTTCAGGGCCTCGACCGTGGCCAGCGCGAAGAACGGCAGGAACGAGAGCTTGACCCCCTCCCTGGCCTCGAACGCGGCCTTGGCCCGGTCCCGCAGCCGGGCGATCGCGGTCACGTCGGCCTCCACCACGGTGGTGAGCTGCGCGGAGGTCTGCAGCGACTCGACCATCCGCTGCGCGATGACCTGACGGGACCGGGACAGTTTCTCGGTCCGGCCGCGCAGGCTGGACGGCACGATCGCGGGCCGGGGCGCGACGGGCGGCGGGGCCTGGTAGGCGGCCGCCGCCTGGTCCTGGCCGGGCG
>JASIJN010000218.1 GCA_030050125.1 Streptosporangiaceae bacterium
GAGCTGAAGCTGTACACCGAGTAGGCCAGTCCGCGCTTCTCCCGCACCTCCTGGAACAAGCGCGAGGACATCCCGCCGCCGACCGCGGCGTTCAGCACGCCGAGCGCGAACCGGCGCTCGTCGGTCCGGGCCAGCCCGCCGCAGCCCAGCACGAGGTTTGCCTGCTCGATCCCGCGCGAGACCAGCCGCACCCCGGTGCCAGGCTGGCTGGCCGCCTGGTCCGATCCCGGCAGCCTCGGCGGCAACGGCGAGACCGCGTCGCCGTCACCCGCCGCGGTGAACGCCGACCGGGTCAGCGCCACGACCTCGTCGTGATCCAGGTTGCCCGCGGCCGCGACGACCAGGTTGTGCGGCCGGTACCGGGCCGCGTAATGCTCGGCGATCTGCTTGCGGGTGATCGCGTTGATCGAGTCGACGCTGCCCAGGATCGGCCGGCCCATCGGGGTGTCGCCGAATAGCTGGGCGGCGAACGCCTCGTGAACGGTGTCCGAGGGATCGTCATCGTTCATCGCGATCTCTTCGAGGATCACGCCCCGCTCGGCGTCCACGTCCTTCGGCTCGATCAGGGAGCCGGTCACCATGTCGGCGAGCACGTCGATGGCCAGCGGCAGGTCGGCGTCCAGCACCCGCGCGTAGTAGCAGGTGTACTCCTTGGCGGTGAACGCGTTCAGTTCGCCGCCGACCGCGTCCATCGCGGCCGAGATGTCCAGGGCGGTCCGCCGGGACGTGCCCTTGAACAGCAGGTGCTCCAGGTAGTGGGTGGCGCCGGCGTGAGCGAGGTCCTCGTCCCTGGAGCCGACGCCGGCCCAGATGCCGAACGCGGCCGACCGCACGGCCGGCAGCGACTCGGTGATGACCCGGAGGCCGCCCGGCAGCACGGTCCGCCTGACGGCCGCGTCGCCTCCGGCCGGCTGCGGGCGGCCTGGGTGCTCGGTCATGAGTTACGTGGCCCGCGGTGGCGCTCGCGCGTGCGGTGGTGCTCGCCGCCCCGGTCCCGGTCGCCGCGTTCACCCCGGTCCCGGTCGCGGTACCCGCCGCGGTCTCCCCGGTCGCCGCGATCCCTGGCACGGTGGTCGTCGTGCCCGCCCAGATCCTCTCCGGCCGCCTCGCGCTCCACGACCTCCACCGGGACCAGCGACAGCTTGCCCCGGTCGTCGATCTCGCGGATCTCGACCTGGATCTTGTCACCGACGGAGATGACGTCGTCGACGTTCTCGATCCGGGCTCCGCCGTGCAGCTTGCGGATCTGCGTGATGTGCAGCAGCCCGTCCCGGCCGGGCAGCAGCGAGACGAACGCGCCGAACGTGGTCGTCTTCACGACGGTGCCGAGGAACCGCTCGCCCACCTCGGGGATGTGCGGGTTGGCGATCGCGTTGATCGCCGACCTGGCCGCCTCGGCCGAGGTGCCGTCGGTCGCGCCGATGTAGATCGTGCCGTCGTCCTCGATGGTGATCTCGGCGCCGGTGTCCTCCTGGATGGAGTTGATCATCTTGCCCTTCGGGCCGATCACCTCGCCGATCTTGTCGACGGGGACCTTGACCGTGATGATCCGCGGCGCGTACGGGCTCATCTCGGCGGGGGTGTCGATCGCCTCGCGCATCACGTCGAGGATGGTCAGCCGGGCCCCGCGCGCCTGCTTCAGCGCGGCGGCCAGCACCGAGGCCGGGATGCCGTCCAGCTTGGTGTCCAGCTGCAGCGCGGTGATCACATCCTTGGTCCCGGCGACCTTGAAGTCCATGTCGCCGAACGCGTCCTCGGCGCCGAGGATGTCGGTCAGCGTGACGTACTCCCCGCCCTCGTGGATCAGGCCCATCGCGATGCCGGACACCATGTCCTTCAGCGGCACGCCCGCATCGAGCAGCGACATCGAGGACGCGCAGACCGAGCCCATCGAGGTGGAGCCGTTCGAGCCGATGGCCTCGGACACCTGCCGGATCGCGTACGGGAACTCCTCGCGCGTGGGCAGCACCGGGATCAGCGCCCGCTCGGCCAGGGCCCCGTGGCCGATCTCGCGCCGCTTCGGCGAGCCGACCCGGCCGGTCTCGCCGGTGGAGTACGGCGGCATGTTGTAGTTGTGCATGTAGCGCTTGGTGCGCTCCGGGTTGAGCGTGTCGATCATCTGCTCCATCCGGAGCATGTTCAGCGTGGTGACGCCCAGGACCTGGGTCTCGCCCCGCTCGAACAGCGCCGAGCCGTGCACCCGCGGCAGCACGCCCGCCTCGGCGGACAGCTGCCGGATGTCGGCCAGGCCGCGGCCGTCGATGCGCACGCCGTCGCGGATGATCCGCTCCCGGACCAGCTTCTTGGTCAGCGCCCGGAACGCGGCGCTGATCTCCTTCTCACGGCCCTCGAACCGGCTGGCCAGGCGCTCGCCAGCCAGCGCCTTGACCCGGTCGGTCTCGTTCTCCCTGTCCTGCTTGCCGGCGATCGTCAGCGCCTTGGCCAGCTCGTCGGAGACCTCACCGGCCAGCGCGTCATACACGTCCTGCTGGTAGTCGAGGAAGACGGGGAAGTCACCGACCTCCTTGGCCGCCCGCGCCGCCACCTCGCGCTGCCCCTCGCACAGAGCCTTGATGAACGGCTTGGCCGCCTCGAGCCCCTCGGCCACGGCGTCTTCGGTGGGGCCCGCCGCGCCGCTGCCCGGGTCGGCCAGCAGGCGCAGCGTGCTCGCCGTGGACTCGGCCTCGACCATCATGATCGCGACGTCGCCGTCGTCGAGCACCCGGCCCGCCACCACCATGTCGAACGTGGCGTCCTCGAGCTGAGAGTAGGTCGGGAAGCCGACCCACTGGCCCTTGATCAGGGCGACCCGGACGCCGCCGATCGGCCCGGAGAACGGAAGGCCGGCGATCTGGGTGGACAACGAGGCCGCGTTGATCGCGACCACGTCGTACAGGTGGTCGGGATGCAGGGCCATGATCGTCTCGACGATCTGGACCTCGTTGCGCAGCCCGTGCGTGAACGACGGCCGCAGCGGCCGGTCGATCAGGCGGCAGGTAAGGATCGCGTCCTCGGACGGGCGGCCCTCCCGGCGGAAGAAGGAGCCGGGGATCCGGCCCGCCGCGTACATCCGCTCCTCCACGTCCACCGTGAGCGGGAAGAAATCGAGCCCTTCCTTGGGGTGCTTGGACGCGGTGGTCGCCGATAGCACCATGGTCTCGTCGTCGAGATAGACGACGGCCGAGCCCGCCGCGAGGCGGGCCAGACGTCCGGTCTCGAACCGGATCCTGTGAACGCCGAACTCGCCGTTGTCGATGGTGACCTCGGCGGTATACACACCCTCATGGACACTCGCCACGGGTGAGACCTCCTTGATTGAGGTCCCGCGTGTGCCCGCCACCAGTGGAGCGCTCCGGCCGTCTGGCCGGGCCGGCTAGCTGGCCGGTCTTCGATCGAAGTCCTCGGTCGGGATGGACGCTGGCCCACCCTGACCCGAGAACCACTACCGAGGACCGGCCCCTGGGCGCCCTGGGCGCTCCTTGGCCGGGGCCGCGGGACGTCTTTGTCGTGTTTCTTGGTATTCAGTTGCCCGCCCGCCGGGCACGTCCCAGCGGGCGGCTTGCCTTCAACCTACCTGCGCAGGCCGAGCTTTTCGATCAGCGCGCGGTAGCGGGCGATGTCCGTCTTGGCCAGGTACTGCAGCAACCGCCGGCGGCGGCCGACGAGCAGCAGCAGTCCGCGGCGGCTGTGGTGATCATGCTTGTGCACCTTGAGGTGCTCGGTCAGGTCCTGGATCCGCCGGGTCAGCAGCGCGACCTGGACCTCCGGCGAGCCGGTGTCACCCTCACTGGTCGCGTGCCCGGCGATGATCTCTTTCTTCACCGTGGTCTCGAGCGGCACGTTGCTCCCTCGTTACTAGATCGTCAGTGGATGCCCCGGCTGGTATCCTCGCGAATCCGCTCGGGGCCGGGAGCGCGCCGCGCAAGCGCGGCTGGCCAGCCGCATGAGGGCGCAGCTAACCTGGCCGGTTACTCCGGCCGACTATTCACCGTACCATGCCGGCCGGCATCGCCACGCCAGCTATCAGATATACCAGAACGGCGGCCACGGGAGCGATCCGGGCGGCGGCCGGGTACTCAGCCGCCGGAGGTAAGCGCGCGCGCCGCGTCCGCGTCCCGGCGCATCTGCGCGATCAGCTCACCGACCGAGTCGAACCGGACCATGCCGCGCAGCCGGGCGGTGAAATCCACCGCGACGTGGACGCCGTACAGGTCCAGGTCGTCGCGGTCCAGCGCATAGGCCTCCACGCTGCGGTCTTCGCCGTCGAAGGTCGGGTTGGTGCCGACCGAGATCGCGGCCGGCCAGCGCTCCAGCTCCCGGCCGGCCGGGTCCAGGCTGATCAGCCAGCCCGCGTAGATGCCGTCCGCCGGGACCGCGGTGTGCGGGAGGGTCTCCAGGTTCGCGGTCGGGAAGCCGAGCGACCGGCCGCGCCGGTGGCCCCGGACCACCACGCCCTCGACCCGGTGCGGGCGCCCCAGGTCCCGGGCGGCGGCGGCCACGTCCCCTTCGGCGAGCCGCTCCCTGATCTGGCTGGAGGAGATCCGCACCCCGTTGTCGGCCAGCAGCGGCACGCCCTCGGCCGTGAAGTCGTACTTCTCGCCCAGCTCGGCCAGCAACGCCACGTCGCCCGCGGCCCGGTAGCCGAACCGGAAGTCCTCCCCCACCACGACCCGGGCCGCGTGCAGCCGCTCGACCAGCACCGCGTGCACGAACTCATCCGGCCCGAGCTCGGAGAACTCACGGGTGAACGGCAGCACGCAGACCGCATCCACGCCCAGGCCCGCCAGCAGCTCGGCGCGGCGCCGGGCCGAGCCGAGCACCGGCGGGTGCTTGCCCGGCCGCACCACCTCGTCCGGGTGCGGGTCGAAGGTGACCACCACCACCGGCAGCCCGAGCTGCGCCCCGAGATCGGCGGCCCGGCGGACGATCCGCTGATGGCCGAGGTGCACGCCGTCGAAGACCCCGATCGTGACCACGGACGGCCCCCAGCCCCTGGGCACGTCGTCCAGGCCCTGCCAGCGATACATGTACCGAGGCTACAGGTGACGTTTCAGGGCACGAAGACGGCCAGCGGCCGGGCCTGCCCGCGCTCCTCGGCGAGCAGCGCGATCAGCGAGCCGTCCGGGGCGAACGCGGCGACCGGCCCGGTCCCGGGCACGCCGCTGAGCACCGAGGCCGGCAGCCTCCGCCCGTGCGCGAGCATGCCGGCGTCGTCCTCGGTCACATGCAGGGGCCTGAACGCCCCGGCTGCCGCTTGCTCCAGCGGCATAACCGTGAACGAGCTCTCGAGTTGATCCAGCGTGCGGGCCTGGCTGGCATCGTACGGCCCGACGCGGGTGCGCCGCAGCGCGGTCAGGTGGCCGCCGACCCCGAGGGCCGCGCCCAGATCGCGGGCCAGGGCCCGGATATAGGTGCCGCTGGAGCAGGTCACCGCGACGTCGGCGTCGAGCAGGCCGGCGTCGCGGCGCAGGCCCCCGACGGCGAACGACGAGACGGTGACGGTCCGGGCCGCGAGCCGCGGCGCGGCGCCCTCGCGGGCCAGCCGGTAGGCGCGCTGGCCGCCGACCTTGATCGCGCTGAACCCGGGCGGGACCTGCTCGATCTCGCCGGTCAGCGTGGCGGCGGCGGCCTCGATCGCCTCCCGGGTGACCCCGGCGGCAGAGGCCTGCGCGATGATCTCGCCCTCGGCGTCGTCGGTGTCGGTGGCCTGGCCGAGCCGGATCGTGGCGGTGTACTCCTTCTCGGTCAGCGCCAGGTAGCCGAGCAGCCGGGTGGCCTTCTCCAGGCCGATCACCAGCACGCCGGTGGCCATCGGGTCGAGCGTGCCCGCGTGCCCGACGCGGCGGGTCCCGGCCAGCCGCCGGATCCGCGCCACGACGTCGTGGGAGGTGCGGCCGGGCGGCTTGTCCACGATGACCAGGCCGCTGGCCGCGGTCACCGTATGTCGTCCCCGGGGGCGGCAGCGAGCTGACGCCGCAGCGCGGCGATCACCTCGGCCGCGGTGCCGTCCCCGGTGAACCCGGCGGCCAGCGGGTGGCCGCCGCCGCCCAGCTCCACGCACGCGCGCCCGACGTCAGCCGTGCCCTTGGACCGGACCGACACCTGCCAGCGCCCGTCGTCGTCCTCCTTGAGGACCACCGCCACGTCTGCCTCGTCGGTCCGGCGGACGACGTCGATCACCGACTCGGCCACGTCGAACGGCAGCCCGCCTTCGGCCCGGTCGGCGCGGGTCACCGTGGTCCACACCAGCCCGCGGCCCGCCGCGGCATCCGGCTCGAGCCGGGCCCGGCCGAGCGCGGCCGACAGCAGCCGAAGGAACGCGAACGGGCTGCGGTCCCACAGCTCGTGCGCGACCATCCCCGGCTCGACCCCGGCCTGCAGCAGCCGCGCCGCCATATGGTGCACTGCGGGCGTCGTGGCCGGGTACTTGAACGAGCCGGTGTCGGTGACCAGCCCGGCGTACAGGCCGATCGCGACGTCGCCCGACATGTCGGCGCCGACCCGGTCGACCAGCTCGCAGGCCAGCACCGCGGTCGCCGCGGCGGCCGGGTCGACCAGGTTGATGGTGCCGAACCTGGTGTTGGACGCGTGATGATCCAGGACGATCAGCTCGTCGGCCTGGGCCGCGTTCGGCTCCAGCAGGCCCAGCCGGTCCGCGCTGGCCGCGTCGAAGGTGACCATGACGGCGGGCCGCCCCGGGAACCGCTCCGGCGGGACGAGCAGGCCGGCGCCGGGCAGGAAGCGCAGGATGCGCGGGATCTCGAAAGGCCGGTCGCCGAACGAGGCGACGACCCGGGCGCCGCCGGGGCCCCGGCCGCTCAGGGCGTGTGCCACGGCGAGCATCGAGCCGAGCGCGTCCGCGTCCGGGTGCACGTGACAGGCCAGGCAGATCTCGGCGGCGCCGTCGAGGACCTTGACGGCCCGTGACCACTCGGCCTCGAGGTCCGGTCCGGCGAGGACGCCAGGGGCGGGCACGCCGGCACCTGAACGCTGGTCCGAGGCGGGTGAGTGATCGTCGGTCACGACCGTGAGTATCTCGCGTGGCCGCTCCCGGCCGCCGGGTAATCGCCCAGAGGGCCAGGCCCGCGGCCGGCTACTCCTCGCCGCCGTCCTCGTCGCGCTCGGACCGGACCCGGTACGGATCCGGGTCCCCGGCGTGCTCGGCGCCCTCCCGGGCTGCGGCGACCGCGGCGTCCGCGACCCGGGCCCGGGCCACCAGATCCTCGATGTTCCTGGCCGTGTCCGGCACGGTGTCCGGCTCGAAGGTGATCGACGGGGTGTGCTTGATGCCGGTCTGGCGGCCGACCTCGGACCGGATCAGCCCGGCCGCGCTGGCCAGCGCGGCGGCCGAGCCGACGCGTTCCTCATCGGAGCCGTACACCGTGTAGAACACCGTGGCCTCGCGCAGGTCACCGGTCACCCGCGCCTCGGTCACCGTGACGAAGCCGAGCCGGGGATCCTTGATGCGCCGCTCCAGCATCTCGGCGACGATCTGCGCGATCGTCTCGGCCAGCCTGCGCGCCCGGGCCGCGTCCACCATGGCTCGCTCACTCCTCCTCGCTGAACAGCCGCTGCCGCGCCGACAGCAGCTCGATCTCCGGGCGCCCGGCCACGAACCGCTCGCACGCCTCGAGGACCTCGACGGCGTGCGCCGCGGTGGACGACGCTACCGCGATACCGATCTCCGCCCGCCGGTGCAGGCCCAGGTGCCCGGTCTCGGCCACCGAGGTACCCGGGAAGCGCCGGTTGACCTCGGCGATCAGCGGCCTGACCGCGGAGCGCTTCTGCTTCAGCGAGCGCACGTCGCCGAGCAGAATGTCCAGCGTCAAGGCGCCGACATACATGTGTCTTCCGCTCTTGCGGGTCGCTAGGCGCGGGGCTTCTCCCGCATCTCGAACGTCTCGATCACATCCTCGATCCTGACGTCGTTGTAGCCGAGCCCGATGCCGCACTCGAAGCCCTCGCGGACCTCGGTCGCGTCCTCCTTGAACCGGCGCAGCGACTCGATCGAGAGGCTGTCCGAGATCACCACGCCGTCGCGGACAAGGCGGGCCTTGGCATGGCGGGTGATCGTGCCGGAACGGACGATGCAGCCGGCCACGTTGCCGACCCGGGGCACGCGGAAGATCTCCCGGACCTCCGCGGTGCCGAGCTGTACCTCCTCGAAGATGGGCTTCAGCATGCCCTTGAGCGCGGCCTCGACCTCCTCGATGGCCTGGTAGATCACCGAGTAGTAGCGGATGTCGACGCCCTCGCGCTGGGCCAGCTCGCCGGCCCGGCCCGCCGGCCGGACGTTGAAGCCGATGATCACGGCCTCCGAGGCGATGGCCAGGTTGACGTCGTCCTGGGTGATCGCGCCGACGCCGCGGCCGATGACCCGCAGCGCCACCTCCTCGCCCACGTCGAGCTGGAGCAGCGCGTCCTCCAGGGCCTCCACCGAGCCGGACACGTCGCCCTTGATGATGAGCAGCAGTTCTTCCCGCTCGCCGGACTTCAGCGCCGACTCCAGGTCCTCCAGGGTGACCCGCGGCCGCCGCTGCGCGAACATCGCGCTGCGCTCCCTGGCCTCGCGCCGCTCGGCGATCTGCCGGGCGATCCTGTCGTCGTCCACCACCAGGAAACTGTCGCCGGCGTTGGGAACCGCGGTGAGCCCGAGAACCTGCACCGGCCGGGACGGCGGTGCCTCGGTGACCGGGTCGCCATTCTCGTCGAGCATGGCCCGGACCCGGCCGAACGCCTCGCCACAGACGATCGAGTCCCCGATCCTGAGCGTCCCGCGCTGCACGAGCACGGTGGCGACCGGCCCGCGGCCCTTGTCCAGCTCGGCCTCGATCGCGACGCCCTGTGCCTGCTGGTCGGGGTTGGCTCGCAGGTCCAGCTCGGCGTCCGCGGTCAGCACGATCGCCTCGAGCAGGTCGTCGATGCCGGTGCCCTCTCGGGCAGAGACGTCGACGAACAGGTTCTGGCCGCCGAATTCCTCGGCCACCAGGCCGTACTCGGTGAGCTGTGCCCGAACCCGGGCCGGGTCGGCGCCCTCCTTGTCGATCTTGTTCACGGCCACCACGATCGGTACGCCGGCCGCCTGGGCGTGGTTGAGCGCCTCGGTGGTCTGCGGCTTCACGCCGTCGTCCGCCGCGACCACGAGCACGACCAGGTCGGTCGTCTCGGCGCCGCGGGCCCGCATGGCGGTGAAGGCCTCATGACCCGGAGTGTCGATGAAGGTGATCTTCCGCTCCTGGCCGTCGACCTTGGTATTGGCCTGATATGCACCGATGTGCTGGGTGATGCCGCCGGCCTCGTGGGCTACCACGTTCGTGCGCCTGATCGCGTCCAGCAGCTTGGTCTTGCCGTGGTCGACGTGACCCATGACGGTCACCACCGGCGGCCGCGGCACCAGATCGCCCTCGTCGCCCTCGTCCTCGCCGAACTCGATGTCGAAGGCCTCCAGGAGCTCGCGATCCTCCTCCTCCGGAGAGACGACCTGAACCGTGTAGTTCAGCTCGGCGCCGAGCAGCTGGAGCGTCTCGTCGTTCACCGACTGGGTCGCGGTCACCATCTCGCCCAGGTGGAACAGCACCTGCACCAGCGAGGCCGGGTTCACGCCGATCTTGTCGGCGAAGTCGCTCAGCGACGCGCCCCGCGACAGCCGGATCACCTGGCCGTTCCCGCGCGGGATCTGCACGCCGCCGATCGACGGGGCCTGCATGTTGTCGAACTCTTGACGCCGCTGCTTCTTCGACTTCCGGCCGCGGGACGGCCGGCCGCCGGGACGCCCGAACGCCCCCTGGGTGCCGCTGCGGCCCCGGCCGCCGCCGGGACGAGCCGGGCCCACGCCAGGA
>JASIJN010000219.1 GCA_030050125.1 Streptosporangiaceae bacterium
GAGCTGGGCCTGGACCTCTACAACATGCGCGGCCGGCTGGCCGACAAGGGCCTGCGCTACGTGGACTACACGGAAGCCTCATGAACCAGAAGGCCATTCGCTGCAGCGCCATGCGCGGCGGGACGTCCAAGGGCCTGGTGTTCCTGGCCGACGACCTGCCCGCCGACACCGCGGCCCGGGACGCGGTGCTGCTGGCCGCGATGGGCTCGCCGGACCCGAGGGAGATCGACGGCATGGGCGGCAGCCACCCGCTGACCTCCAAGGTCGCCGTGGTGAGTCGCTCGGACCGCGAGGACGCCGACGTCGAGTACCTGTTCCTGCAGGTCTGGCCGGACCGGCCGGAGGTCTCCGACCGGCAGAACTGCGGCAACATGCTGGCCGCGGTCGGGCCGTTCGCGATCGAGGAGGGGCTGGTGCCGGCGGCCGGCGAGGTCACGCCGGTCCGGATCTGGATGCGGAACACGAAGACCCTGGCCACCGCGTCGGTGCAGACGCCCGGCGGGCGGGTCCGCTACGACGGCACCGCGCGCATCGACGGCGTGCCCGGGACCCACGCGCCGGTCCCGATCGAGTTCGCCGACGTCGCCGGGTCGTCGTGCGGCGCGCTGCTCCCCACCGGGAACATCACCGACGTCATCGAGGGGATCACGGTCACCTGCATCGACAACGGCATGCCGGTGGTGTGCCTGGCCGCCGCGGACCTCGGCGTGACCGGGCAGGAGTCGCCCAAGGACCTGGAAGGGAACGCGGAGCTGACCAAGCGGGTCGAGGCGATCCGCCTGGCCGCCGGGCCGATGATGAACCTGGGCGACGTCACCCACGCCACGGTCCCGAAGATGAGCCTGCTGGCGCCTCCGGCCCACGGCGGGGCGGTGTCGACCCGCACGTTCATACCGCACCGGGTGCACGAGGCGATCGGGGTGCTGGGCGCGGTCTCGGTGGCCACGGCGTGCATGCTGCCCGGGTCGGTGGCGAACGCGGTCGCGGTGCTCCCGGACCGGTCCGGCGGCGCGGCCGAGATCGAGGTCGAGCACCCGACCGGCTTCTTCACGGTCACGATCGAGGCGCAGTCGTCGGGCGGCGGGTTCGCCGTGACCAGATCGGCGCTGCTGCGCACCGCCCGCCTGCTGATGCGGGGCGAGGTGCTGGTGCCCGCGTCGGCCTGGGACCAGCAGGGAGGCCCGCGGTGATCATCGACTGCCACGGCCATTACACGACCGCCCCGCCCCAGCACGAGACGTGGCGTAAAAGTCAGTTGTCGGCCTTCGCCGAGGGCCGCCCGTCGCCGCCCTACCCCTCGATCGCCGACGACGAGATCCGCGAATCGATCGAGCGGAACCAGCTCAGGCTGCTCCGCGAGCGCGGCGCCGACATGACCATCTTCTCGCCGCGGGCGTCGGCCATGGCCCACCACGAGGGCGACGAGCGGATCAGCGGCGAGTGGTCGCGGGCCTGCAACGACCTGATCGCCCGGGTGGTCGGGCTGTTCCCCGACACGTTCATCGGAGTCTGCCAGCTGCCGCAGTCGCCCGGCGCCGACCTGAAGGCGTCGGTCGCCGAGCT
The DNA here is from genome assembly GCA_030050125.1 of Streptosporangiaceae bacterium. The sequence continues at coordinate 1,564 of JASIJN010000219.1, forward strand.
GGAGCGCTGCGTGCTCGAGCTCGGCTTCGTGGGCTGCAACCTGAACCCGGACCCGAGCGGCGGCCGGTGGACCTCGCCGCCGCTCACCGACCGTTACTGGTACCCGGTCTACGAGAAGATGTGCGAGCTGGACGTGCCCGCGATGGTGCACGTGTCGGCCAGCTGCAACCCGAACTTCCACGCCACCGGTGCCCACTACATCAACGCCGACACCACGGCGTTCATGCAGTTCATCCAGGGGGACCTGTTCGCCGACTTCCCCGGCCTGCGGCTGGTGATCCCGCACGGCGGCGGCGCGGTTCCCTACCACTGGGGCCGCTACCGCGGGCTGGCCGACATGCTGAACAAGCCGCCGCTGGCCGAGCACGTGATGCGGAACGTGTTCTTCGACACCTGCGTCTACCACCAGCCCGGCATCGACCTGCTGTTCGACGTGATCGACGTCGGCAACATCCTGTTCGGCTCGGAGATGGTCGGCGCGGTCCGCGGCATCGACCCGCAGACCGGGCATCACTTCGACGACACCAAGCGCTACATCGACGCGCTCGGCCTGGCCGAGGCCGACGCGGCCAAGGCGTACTCCGGCAACGCCCGGCGGGTCTACCCGCGCCTGGACCGAGCGCTGCGCGCACGAGGACGGTAGATGACTGCTCAGCGTCCCGCCCCCCCGCCCCAGCCCGACGCCGACTGGCTGTCGTTCGATCCGGACCCGAGCAAGCCGGGCTACCTTCCGCCGCCCGGCGCGGTCGACGCCCATTGCCACGTGTTCGGCCCGGGGGACGTGTTTCCTTACGCCCCGGAGCGCAAGTACACCCCGACCGACGCCGGCAAGGAGCAGCTGTTCGCGCTGCGCGACTTCCTCGGCTTCGAGCGCAGCGTGATCGTCCAGGCCACCTGCCACGGCGCCGACAACCGGGCGCTGGCGGACGCGCTGCTGGCCGACGGGGGCCGTTCCCGCGGCGTGGCCACGATCCGGCCCGGCGTGTCCCCGGCCGAGCTGGCCGACCTGCACGCGGCGGGCGTGCGGGGCATCAGGTTCAACTTCGTCCGGCGGCTGGCCGAGCCCAAGCCGGACGACTACTACCGCGGCCTGGTCGACCGGGTGGCCGAGCTCGGGTGGCACATCGTGGTCTACTTCGAGGCGCCGGACCTGGCCGAGCGCTGGGACCTGTTCACCAGCCTGCCCACGCCCGTGGTGGTCGACCACATGGGCCGGCCGGACGTGACCCAGCCGGTGGACGGCCCCGGCTTCGCGCTGTTCCTGCGCTTGCTGACCGAGCACGAGAACGTCTGGTCCAAGGTCAGCGGCCCGGAGCGGCTGTCGAAGTCCGGGCCGCCGCAGTACGCCGACGTGGCGCCGTTCGCGCGGCGCCTGGTCGAGACCTTCCCGGACCGGGTGCTGTGGGGCACCGACTGGCCGCACCCGAACATGAGGAGCCACATGCCCGACGACGGCGCGCTCGTCGACGTGATTCCCCGGATCGCCCGCACCGCGGACCTGCAGCGGCGCCTGCTGGTGGATAATCCCTTGCGCCTGTACTGGGAGAGCTGATGACCGATTACGCCTCGGAGTTCGACGACATCCCCGGTACCCGGGTCTTCACCGCGCGGCGCGCGAAGCAGGGCTACCACCTGAACCAGTTCTGCATGAGCCTGATGAAGCCGGAGAACCGGGAGCGGTTCAAGGCCGGCGAGCGGGCCTATCTGGACGAGTGGCCGATGACCGAGGCCCAGAAGCAGGCCGTGCTGGACCGCGACTACAACGCCATGCTGGACCAGGGCGGGAACATCTACTTCCTGGCCAAGATCTTCGCCACCGACGGGCTCAGCTACCTGCAGGCGGTGTCGACCATGACCGGCATGAACATCGACGACTACCAGAAGATGATGCTGTCCGGCGGCCGCTCGCCCGAGGGCTGGCGCTCGGTGAAGGACGGTCGCTGACCATGGCGCGCATCACCGCGGGGCTGACCACCAGCCACATCCCGGCCATCGGCGCCGCGATCGACCTGGGCAAGACCGGGGAGCCGTACTGGAAGCCGCTGTTCGCCGGGTACGAGTGGACCAAGGAATGGGCCGCCAGGAACGTCCCCGACGTGGTGGTCCTGGTCTACAACGACCACGCGTCGGCGTTCACGCCGGAGCTGGTCCCGACGTTCGCGCTGGGCTGCGCGGAGGAGTTCCCGCCCGCCGACGAGGGCTACGGGCCGCGCCCGGTCCCGGTCGTCCAGGGCCACGCCGACCTGGCCGCGCACCTGGCCCAGTCGCTGATCCTGGA
>JASIJN010000220.1 GCA_030050125.1 Streptosporangiaceae bacterium
GTCGACGTACAGCCGGACCTGGCCGTCGCGGGCCGCGAGCTCGCGCACGTACGGCTGGTCCCGCAGCGCCGCGACCGCCGCCCCGGCGCCCGGATCGCCGGCCCGCAGGGTGATCACGATCGCGTCCCCCGCCACCTGCTGCTTGAGCGCCCGCGGCGTGCCCTCGGCCACGATCTGGCCGTGATCGATGATCATCAGCCGGTCGCACAGCATGTCGGCCTCCTCGAGGTAGTGGGTGGTGAGGAACACCGTGGTGCCGCGCTCGCGCAGCGCGCGGATGTGCTCCCACAGGTTGGCCCGGCTCTGCGGGTCGAGCCCGGTGGTCGGCTCGTCCAGGAACAGCACCGGCGGCTCGTGCACGATGCCGAGCGCGATGTCCAGCCGCCGCCGCTGCCCGCCCGAGTAGGTGACGACCCGCCGGTCGGCGAACTCGGCCAGGTCGAGCAGGCCGATCAGAGCCTGCGCGCGCGGCACCACCCGGGCCCGGCTGGCCCGGTACAGCCGCCCCTGCAGGATCAGGTTCTCCCGCCCGGTAGCCAGCTCGTCGGCGCCGCCGAGCTGGCTCACGTAGCCGATCCTGGCCCGGACCTGCCGGGGGCGGGCGGCCACGTCGAAGCCGGCCACGGTCGCGGTGCCGGAACCGACCGGCAGCAGCGTCGTCAGCATTCGCAGCGTCGTCGTCTTGCCCGCGCCGTTCGGGCCGAGGAAGCCGAAGATCTCGCCGCGGCGGACCTCGATGCTGACCCCGCGCACGGCCTCGACCCGGCCGCCCGGTGCGGCGAAGCTCTTGCGCAGGTCGCGGGCGGTGATGACGTTGTCCACGGGTCACCTGATCCCTTCGTGGCCGGCCGGCTCGCCGCCGGTCTCGCGGCGGCCCAGCGGCGGCAGCCCGGGCGGTTCGTCGGCGCGCTCATGCATCTCGCGCCACCAGCCGATCCCGTCGAGCGCGCCGGACTCGATGTCCGCGATCAGCCGGCGCAGGTAGCCGAGCTCGGCCTCGCGCAGCACGGCCTCGTACTCGCCCTCGACCCAGAACAGCCGGGGCAGGCCGGCCTTGTGGGCGAGTTCCCTGGTCGCGGCGGCCTGGGCGAGTTCCGCTTCGAGATGCTGCGCCCGCTCGGCCAGCAGCATGGCCACGTCCCCGGGGGGCAGCGCGGGCAGGAACGAGAGCGCCGCCTGGAACGCGGGGTACTCCTTGACCGGGGTGGACAGCAATTCGGTGAGCCAGTCGTGCACCTCGATCCGGCCGCTGTCGGTCAGCCGGTACACGGTGCGCTCGGGGAGGCGGCCGGACCGCCTGGTCTCCTGGGCCTCGATCAGCCCCCGCCGCTCCAGCGACTCCACCACGCCGTACAGCGAGCCGTAGTTGAGCCGGACGCTCTCGTGCTTCTGCCGCTGCCGCAGCGTGGTGGCGATCTCGTAGGGATGCCTGGGCTGCTCGGCCAGGCAGACCAGCACGGCCAGGGCCAGCGGGTTGGCCCGGTTCTTCGCGGGCATCCGGGCCTCCAGTCCGGGTACTCCGACCCGAGTAGTTGGCGATACTCTGGGCAGAGTAGTTGAGTTATATCGTGACTGTCAACCCCGGCCTGCGCCTGCCCCGCGAGCACGGCCGGCCGGCCGCGGCTAGAGTCGGGGAGACTGAGCGTTCGGGAAAGGGGTTCTGGTTCCGTTGCTGTCTCTGGTCCTGCCGAAGGGCTCGCTGGAGCGAGCCACCCTCGACCTGTTCGACGCGGCGGACCTGACCGTCCGCCGGTCTTCCGACCGGGACTACCACGCCGCCATCGACGACCCGCGGATCGAGCGGGTCCGGTTCCTGCGGCCGCAGGAGATCCCGTCCTACATCGAGCAGGGGCTGTTCGACTTCGGCATCACCGGGCGGGACTGGATCGCCGAGACCGGTGCCGACGTCGCCACCCTCGGCGAGCTGCGGTACTCCAAGGCGACCTCGGACCCGGTGCGGGTGGTGCTCGCGGTGCCGGACGGGGTGCCCTGGTCGGCAGCGTCCGACCTGCCCGAGGGGGTGCGGATCTCGACCGAGTTCCCGTCGCTGACCCGGCGCTATCTCGACGCGGCCGGCGTCAAGGCGGTGGTGATCCCGTCCTACGGCGCCACCGAGGCCAAGGTCCCCGACATCGTGGACGCGATCGTCGACCTGACCGAGACCGGCTCGTCGCTGCGCAAGAACGGGCTGCGCATCCTGGACACGCTGCTGACCAGCTACACCGAGCTCATCGCCAACCCGGCCGCGTACGCCGACCCGGTCAAGCGGTCGGCCATGGAGGACGTGGCGCTGCTGCTGCGCGGGGCGATCCGCGCCCGCGGGAACGTCCTGCTGAAACTGAACGTCAACGCCTCGGATCTGGCCGCGGTGACCGAGATCCTGCCGGCCATGTCGTCGCCGACGATCACGTCGCTGGCCCGCGGCGACATGAACGCGGTCGAGGCCGTGGTGCCCAAGCGCGGGGTCAACACGCTGATCCCGGCGCTGAAGGCGGCCGGGGCCCGGGACATCCTCGAGCTCCCGATCTCGAAGATCGTGGAATAGCCCGCGGATGGGGGACGTCGGCGAGCGGCGTTGGTGGCATGGCGGCGTGCTCTATCAGCTCTACGTCCGGTCGTGGCTGGACAGCAACGGCGACGGCTACGGCGACCTGCCGGGCGTGATCGACCGGCTGGACTACCTGTCCTGGCTCGGCGTGGACGGCATCTGGCTGTCGCCGACGATGCCGTCGCCGGACCAGGACTGGGGCTACGACGTGAGCGACTACCTGGGCGTGCATCCCGAGCTCGGCACGCTCGACGACCTCGACCGGCTGATCGCCCGGGCCGCCGCGCGCGGGCTGCGGGTGCTGCTGGACCTGGTCCCGAACCACACCAGCACCGCCCATCCCTGGTTCGTCGACGCGGCGAGCGGCCGGGACTCCGCCCACCGCGACTACTACGTGTGGGCCGATCCGCCGCCCGGCGGCGGGCCGCCGAACAACTGGATCAGCGCCACCGGGGACAGCGCCTGGGCCTGGCACGAGCCGACCGGCCAGTACTACCTGCACCTGTTCCTGGACAGCCAGGCCGACCTGAACTGGCGCGAGCCCGCGGTGCACCAGGAGTTCGATGAGATCGTCCGGTTCTGGTTCGACCGGGGCGTGGCCGGATTCCGCATCGACGTGGCCCAGGGCCTGTACAAGGACGCCCTGCTGCGGGACAACCCGCCGCTGTCCGAGCCCGGCTCGCTCGACGGCCGGTACGGGCAGCGGATGACGTTCACCTCGAATCAGCCCGAGACCCACGGCGTGTACCGCGACTGGCGCAAGATCGCCGAGAGCTACCTGCCGCCGCGGCTCCTGCTCGGCGAGACCTGGGTGCGCGACCTCGGCGCGCTGGCCGGCTTCTACGGCCGCGACGACGAGCTGCAGCTGGCGTTCAACTTCCCGTTCGTGTTCTCCCGCCTCGCGGCCGGCGAGCTGTCCGGGGTCGTCGGCGCGACCCTCGCCCGGCTTCCGGCCGGGGCCTGCCCGGTGTGGACGGCGTCGAACCACGACGTCGGCCGGTTCCCGACCCGCTGGTGCGGGGGAGACGACCGCAAGGTCCGGCTCGCTCTCCTGGTGCTGGCCACCCTGCCCGGCACCACCGTCCTCTACTACGGCGACGAGATCGGGATGACCGACGTCGTGGTCCCGCCCGCGCTGCGCCGGGACGCGATGTCGCGCGACAGCGACGGCTGGGACGGCAGCCGGGACCGGGCCCGGACCCCCATGCCGTGGGACGGCTCGCGATCGGGCGGGTTCTCCCCGGATGACGCGACCCCGTGGCTGCCGGTCGGCGACGCCGGCGCGCGCAACGTGGCCGACCAGCGCGCCGACCCCGGCTCGGTGCTGCGGTTCTGCCGCGGCCTGCTCGCTCTGCGCCGGGCCGAGCTCGGCGGCCG
>JASIJN010000004.1 GCA_030050125.1 Streptosporangiaceae bacterium
GCGAGCGGCGGCCGTCGGCCGGGTCGGCGCGCCCGGCCGTCCCAGCCCCGTGCGGCGCGGCCCCCTTGGCTGCCTCGGTCGCCAGCGCGGACTGGATCCTGGCCGTGAGGTGCTCAGGTATCGGCGGCGGCACCACGCTGGCGAGGAGCCTCGTGACCCCGCCGAGGTCTTCGTTCAGCTCGCTGCACCGAGAGCACCTGCCAAGGTGCGCGCTGATCCGAGAGTTCCGGCGCGGGCTCAGGTCTCCCTGCTGGAACCGAGCCAGCGTTTCGGCGCTGACGTGCGGCCTCATGCCGGGTCTTTCCCCCCTTCCTGTGCAGGTTGGACGTCTCCGGTCGCGGATCGGTTCCCCGACGCGTCGCGCGGTGCCTCGCCCGGCCGACGCGCGATTCCCTGCCGCAGGTGCGCAAGCCGCGGCAGCAGGCGGGCCCGGCCCCGGGCACAGCGGCTCTTCACGGTGCCTTCCGACACGCCGAGGATCTGCGCCGCGTCCGCCACCGGGTAGCCGAGCATGTCCACCAGCACCAGCGCCGCCTGCTGGTCGGGAGGCAGCGTCCGCAGGGCGGACCGCACGTCGAGCGAGATGTCGGCCCTGGCCGACGGGTCCGGCATGGCCTGGCCGATCGCGAGGTAGTCCAGGGTCCGCTCGTCCGCGCCGCCGGCCGCGGGCCGCGCGGCCCTGCGCCGCATCCGGTCGAAGCAGGCATTGATCACGATCCGGTGCAGCCACGTGGTGACGGCCGAGTCGCCGCGGAAGCCTCCGGCCCGGCGGAACGCGGAGATCATCGCGTCCTGCAGCGCGTCGGCGGCCTCTTCCGGGTCGGACAGGGTGCGAACGGCCACGGCCCAGAGCCGGTCACGATGACGCAGGAACAGCCGGCCGAAGGCGTCCGGGTCGCCTGCCGCGGACCGGCGTACCAACTCCGCGTCGGGCGGGTCATCGGCGGACGCGAACGGCTCCGGCAGGGCGCGTCCCGCCTGGGTGCCGCCAGCCTCGTGGTGTTCCGTCGCCGTCCCCTCCCGTCGCGGTCCCGGCGCCAGAGCTCAGCCCAGTGCGGTTCCCTTCACCACAATGTTGTAGATGTCCGCCTGGTACCTGTTGGGCTGGCCGGCCATTGGCGGCAACTTGGTGAACCAGATCAGAACATACAGCCCGCTGGCCCTGCTGCTGACCGGGAACGTCACCGTCCCGCCCACGTCGGTCAGCTGGGAGACGGTGGTCAGGGAGTTGGCGAATGACTGGTCGGCGGCCGCCTGAGCCTGGGTGGTGTTGTTCGACGGCGGCGGCAACGGCGCGGCCGGGGTGCCGATCCTGATCTGGACGTTGGCCCCGGGGATGCTCCCGAACGTGACCGTGACCGAACTCAGCCTGACCGTGCGGCCCATGTCGAGGATGAGCCCGGACCCCTGCTGAAGACCGCCGAAGACCGGGTTGCCGATGTAGTAGTGGGTCTGCCATTCGGTGGCGGGATTGCCGTCGATGGCCAGGTTCGCGCCGTTGTTGTTCTCCTCCAGGCCCTGGGCGCTGACCGGCGTGAGGATCGACACCGACGGGGCGGTCGCGTGGGAGGCGGCATGATGGGTCACGGTGCTGGGCGTCCGATGGCCGCCGTTCAGCGAACGGAACGCGACCAGCCCCACGCCGACCACGACGGCCACCGCGACGATCGCGATCACCCCGGTCCGCAGCCGGCCCGACCCCGGTCGTCGGCCGAACTCCGCGTCCCGGCCCGGCGGCTGGCCGGGCGGCGGGCGTCCCTCTGGCGCCCAGTACTCGGGTTCCCGCTCGCCGGGCGACCAGTATCCGGCGTCCCGGGCCGGACGCGGGCTCGGCCGGCGGGTATCGGTCCGTGACCGCGAAGTCCGCGGCAGCTGCGGGATCGGAGCCGGCGGGATGGCGGCGTGCAGCGCCGACGCCAGCTGGGCCGGGGTGGTGAGCGGGAAGAGTCCGTCCTGGTCCCGTTGCAACATCGCCTGGCTGGTGATGTCGTCGAGCGCGGCGGGCACGCCCGCCCTGACCTGCCGCGGGCTGCAGGGCAGGCCGTCGGCAAGCGGAGCCGGGGGCAGGCTGGGGCAGTCGGGGCCCGGCCAGTGCCCGGTCAGCGCCGCGTAGAGCAGCATGCCCAGGCGGTAGGTGTCGGCGAGCGCCGGATCCTCGGCGGTCGCACCGGCCAGGGCCGCGTCGATGCCGAGACCGGTGATCTTCACGCCGCCCCCGGCAGTCCAGCGCAGGCGGTCCGGGGACAGGCACAGGTGAGCCAGGCCCGCGGCGTGCGCCGCGGACATGGCCTCGGCCGCCTCGGCGATGATCCGCGCGCCGCGCGCCGCGTCGAGCGGGCCCGAGGCCAGCATGTCGTCGAGCGAATCGCCGGCCGCCCACTCCATCACGATGTAGGCGTGATCCCAGTCGTCCTCGACATCGAATACCTGTGCGAACCGGGAGTCGCTCAGCCGGCTGGCCGCCCGGGCCGCGGTAACCACCTCGCGCAGGCTCGGCAAGCCCGGCGCGAACGTCAGCACGGTCACCGCGCGGGCCAGCGTCTCGTCAATGGCCTTCCAGGCAACCCAGCCCGCAGCCGCGGCGACCCGGTCTTCGAGCCGGTACCGGCCGCCGAGCCGCGTTCCCGGCTCAGACGTAAAGGTACTCACATATCTGCGACGAGCGGAGCGGCTCCCGAGCCTCCCTCCTGGCCCCGTAGGTGATGAACCGGACGAGGTATGAGCATCATGCTGTACAACATGCTAGGCCGCGGACCGCCCCGCGACAGTCTCGCGCAAGCTAGCATCGCAAACCGTTACCACCCAGAGATGTCGGGGCCACCAACTGGCCCGGGCCCTCCCGCCCGATTGCTGCCACCCGGCCCCCTTCCGTAGCGTTCAGTGAAACCTGGCTCGTAGCGACGCCGTGGCCTCGTCCAGTTCGGCGACGCCGAAGGCCTTCGCGAACAGGACGTAAAGCAGCAGCGCCCCGCTGCCGCCAACCGCGACGGTGACCAGCGCGGCGAGTCTCCCGCCGGAGGTGACCCCGCCGACCATGACCGCCACGGCCAGGGCGAAAATCGCCGCGGGGACGGCCGCCAGGTGCATCCGCACCAGCCCGGATCGGACCGTGTAGCCGTCCAGGCCGCCGATCCGGCGGCTGAGCACCCGCCACGCGACCACGGTCCCGGTCAGGCTGGCCAGGCCGAAGCCTGCGCCCAGGCCCGCGACCACGCGCTGCGGCGGCAGGACGGCCAGCGCGATCACGTTGGTCAGTATGTTGATCACCATCGTGATCACGCTGATCAGGGCGGGGGTACGGCTGTCGTGCATCGCGTAGAACACCCGCAGCAGCAGCTGGAACAGGGTGAAGGGGAGCAGGCCGAGCGAAAAGACCGCGAAGATCTCGCCCACGTAGCGGGCGCTGGCGATCGAGGTGCTGCCATACCCGAAGACGCCCTCGGCCAGCGGCGCTCCGAGCACGGCCAGGATCAGCGCGGCCGGCACCACGATCACCGAGGCGAGCCGTGCGGCGGTGGAGAAGTCCGAGGAGACCAGCCCGTACTTTCGCTCGGACGCGTGCGCGCTCATCCGCGGCAGCAGCGCCGTGATCACCGAGATGCCGACGATCGCGTAGGGCAACTGGAACAGCATGTAGGCGTTGCTGTAGGCGGCGACGCCGGCGCCCGCCCCCTGCGGGGACACCCGGGCCGCGGCGGCTCCCGCCGAGTTGGCCACCCGGGTGGTGACAAGGAAGGCGATCTGGGTGGTCAGCACGTAGCCGAACATCCAGCCGCTCATGTGGCCGATCTCGGAGACCTCGGCGCGCCGGAAGTCGCGCCGAGGGCGCCAGCGGAAGCCGACCCGGCGCAGCGACGGGATCAGCGCGACGGTCTGCAGCACGATGCCGAGCGTGGTCCCGATGCCCAGCAACTGGACCTGTGCGGGCGAGATGTTCTCAGGGGTGCGGTTCAGGCCGGCGGTCACCATGAAGCCCAGGCCGACCACGATGACGACCAGGTTGTTGATCACAGGCGTCCACATCGGCGCCGCGAAGCTGCCGCGCGCGTTCAGGATCGCCCCGGCCAGCGAGCTCACCCCGTAGAAGAAGATCTGCGGGATGAAGAAGTAGGCGAACAGCACGGTGAGGTGATAGGCGGCGGCGGTGCCGATGTTGCTCGCGTACACGCTCGCGATCGGCTGGGCGGCGAGCGTCGCGACCAGGGTGATCCCGCCGAGCGCGAGCACGCCGAGGGTGAAGATCCGCTGGTCGTAGGCCTCGCCCCGGTCGCGGTCCCGCTTGGCCGCGTTGACCAGCAACGGCACGACCACGCTGGTGAGGATGCCGCCCAGGGCCAGGTTGTAGACGATGTTCGGCAGCGTGTTGGCCAGGTTGTACGCGTTGCCCAGATCGTGGGTGCCTATCGCGTAGAGGAGGATGGCGGAGCGTACGAACCCGGTGACGCGGGAGGCGATGGTACCCACCGCCATGACGCTGCTGGAGCGCAGCAAGCTGGAATTCGCCGGGGCGGCGGCCTGGCCGGAGCCGTCGGCCGGGGCGTCCGGCACGGAACCTGACGTCCGCTCGAACCCGGGCAGCGCGGCGGCGCGAGCGGGGGCAGCGGGGTTCCAGGCGGCGGCTTGGGGCGGGGCGGC
>JASIJN010000024.1 GCA_030050125.1 Streptosporangiaceae bacterium
GTGGTATGAGATCGATGCCCGCCCCGAGACCGATCCCGGCTCCCTTCCACCACCGCCGGTCCGGCTGGCACTGATCCCAGATGATCAGCGTCATCAGCAAGATCTCGATCTGGCCGAGGAACAGCGTCCGCTGCACCGGCTCGGTCCAGAACAGCGGCGCGGCCAGCAGCAGCGTCGCGCCCAGCCGGGCCAGGCCGCGCCGGTAGCCGAGCGCGCCGAACGTCATCCAGATCGCCGCGAGCAGGGCCAGGATGTTCACCGCCACCGAGATCTTCACCAGCGTCCAGAAGGACACCAGCGTCAGCACCGTGAACACCATGGCCGCGAACGGGGTGTAGGTGAACTTCAGTTGCCCGGCCCACTGGTAGAGCGGCGCCGCCCGGTGCGCCCGGTAGATCGGGGCGACGTGCCGGACGACGAGCCCGGCGTCGGTGTACACCCGCAGGTCGACGGGCACCACCCATTGATTTGTCGGGTGGGTGACGACGAAGATGACGTAGCCCAGCAGGGCCACGCCGAAGGCCACGCCGCCGATGGTGAGCAGCCAGTCGGCGCGCCGGTACCACGCGACGCCGGCCGGGCCCGGGGTGAGCACCGCCGACTGCCGTGCCGTGGTCACGGCGCCCCCTGGTCAGTTGAGGCCACCCGTGCACGATATCTCCATCCCGCCGCGCGCACCGTGGATACCCTTGGCCGCGGGAAGGCTGATATATGCGCCGAAACGGCACAACCAGGGGCAGGCGCCGGGTCACGGCGCTGGTGGTCGTGATCGTCCTGATCGCGGCCGCGGCGGCCGCCGGCGGCGGCTACCTGCTGCTGCGAACGATCGGCAGCCCGCAGCAGACCGCGGCCAGCTACCTGAGCGCCTGGCAGCGCGGCCGCTACCCGGCCATGGACAGAATCACCGTCAACGCGCCGGCGTCCGGGCTGGCCGGCCCGTTGCGGGCGGCCGGCACCCAGCTCGGGATCAGGCGCATCCGCCTGGTGCCGGGCCGGGCAACCGTGAGCGGGGGGTCGGCGGAGGAGGGCTTCACCGCGACCGCCGACCTGGCCAGCGGCCACGTCTGGACGTACACCGGGCAGTTGCGGCTGGTCAGGCAGGACCGCCGGTGGTGGGTGGACTGGAGTCCGGCGGCCATCTACCCGCGGCTGCGCCCCGGCTCCCGGTTCGTGGTCAGCGCCACGTGGCCGGCCCGGGGCCAGGTCCTGGCCGCCGACGGCACCGTGCTGAGCTCGCCCCAGGTCATCGCCGAGTCCGGCTCGATCTCGCTGCTCACGGGAAACCTGGTCGCCGCGACCGCGGCGCAGGCCAGGGCGCTCGGCGCCCCCTATCAGGCCGGCGACCTGATCGGCCAGGGCGGGATCGAGCAGTCCTACCAGTCGTGGCTGGCCGGGCGGCCGGCCGTGACCATCCGGGTCGAGGGGCCGGGCGGCGAGCTGACCGCGGCCCGGTTCGCCGCCACTCCCGGCCGGAACGTGCAGACGGGCATCGACCTGCGGTATCAGCTGGCCGCCTCACGGGCGGTACGGTCCGCGGCCACGACCAAGCCGGTGGACCTGGTGGCCATCCAGCCGTCCACCGGGCGGGTGCTCGCCGTGGTCGAGCGCCCCGGCGGGTTCAACCGCGCGCTGGAGGGCGAGTTCCCGCCCGGTTCGACGTTCAAGGTGGTCACCGCGTCCGCGCTGGCGAACGCCGGGATGCGGCCGTCCAGCACGGTGCAGTGCCCGAGCCAGGTCGACATCGGCGGCCGGGTCTTCCACAACGACGACAACGAGCAACTCGGCACCACCAGCCTGCAGTCGGCCTTCGCCGTGTCGTGCAACTCCACGTTCGCCCTGCTGGCCACCCAGCGCCTGGGCGGGCCCGCGCTCGCCTCGATGGCGGCCGAGTTCGGCTTCAACGCCTCGCCCGCGCTCGGCGTCCCGGCCATCCTGGGGCAGTTCACCACCCCGCACCAGCCGGTCGACCTGGCGGCCGACGCCTTCGGCCAGGGCACCGACCTGGTCAATCCGCTCAGCCAGGCCACCGTGGCGGCCGCCGTCGAGAACGGCACCTGGCTTCCGCCGCTGCTGGTGACGAATCCGGCGCCCCGGCAGTCGGCCGGCCCGCACCAGCTCAGCCCGGCGATCCTGGACACCCTGCGGCCGATGATGCGCGCGGTGGTCACCAGCGGCACCGCCGCCGGGGTCGGCTTCCCGCCCGGGGTCTACGGGAAGACCGGGACCGCCCAGTACGGGAACGGCCCCAATCCGCCCTCCCACGGCTGGTTCATCGGCTACCGCGGCGACCTGGCCTTCGCGGTACTGGTCGAGGGCGGCGGCACCGGGGCCGACAGCGCGGGGCCGATCGCCAACGCCTTCCTGCGTCAATTGTGATCAAATCCCCGCTGCCATGAAAAACGGCCCGGCTAGACTCGTGGCCGTGTCGCACCCGGCCTGGTACCTGACTACGTGATCGGCTACATCATCCGTCGGCTAGGCCAGGCGATCATCGTCATCGTTGGGGTCGCGCTCATCGTGTTCATGCTTCGCCATCTCCTGCCCGGCAACATCGCGCGGGCGATCCTGGGGCCGAAGGCGACCCCGCTGGCGATCGCCACGTTCGACCGCCAGAACGGCCTCGACCGCCCGCTCCCGCTGCAGTTCGTCTCGTTCCTCGGCCAGTTGCTGCACGGCAACCTCGGGTACTCGTTCAAGCAGAACATGAGCGTCGACGCGATCGTGGCCCACGATCTGCCCAACGACGCGCTGCTGGTCGGCACGTCGCTGGTGCTCGCGCTGCTGATCGCCGTCCCGGTCGGCATCATCCAGGCGGTCCGGCGGAACAAGCTGGTCGACTACGCCGCCACCGGGATCTCGTTCATCCTGTACTCGATGCCGTCGTACCTGCTCGGGCTGCTGCTGATCGCGGCCTTCGCGGTCAACCTCCATCTGCTGCCGGCCGAGGCGCCGCAGCAGCCCACGATCACCGGCGTGCTGTCCGACCCGGCGGGCCTCGTCCTGCCGGTCCTGACCCTGACGCTGGTCACCTGCGCGTTGTTCAGCCGGTACATGCGGTCGGCCGCGATCGAGAACCTGGCGCAGGACTACATCCGCACCGCCCGGGCCAAGGGCCTCGGGCAGACCGCGATCATGTACCGGCACCTGCTGCGCAACTCGCTGATACCCGTCGTGACCCTGGTGGGGATCTCGCTGCCGGGCATCCTGACGTTCGGGCTGATCGTCGAGCAGCTTTTCAACTTTCCCGGGATCGGGCTGGCGTACTTCACCGCCGCGGTGAACGGCGACTACCCCGTGGTGTTCGGCATCACCGTGCTCGTGGCGCTGGCAGCGGTGCTCGGGAACCTGCTGGCCGACATCGGCTACGCGATCCTGGACCCGCGGGTGCGCTATGACTGACACCACCGCCCGGGCCCCGTCCATTCCCGAGGGCGGGGAGGTCGCCCGCCAGGGCGCCCCGTGGCGGATGGTTGTCCGCGCGTTCGCCGAGAACAGGCTCGCGCTGGCCGGCCTCGTCCTGGTCGTGCTGGTGGCGCTCTTCTGCTTCGTCGGCCCGCTGCTCTGGCACACCAACCAGGTCAACACCAACCTGCTGCTGGTCAACGATCCGCCGAGTGCCGGGCACCCGCTCGGCACCGACGACCTGGGCTACGACGTGCTGGGCCGGCTCATGGCCGGCGGGCAGAGCTCGCTCGAGGTCGGCCTCGCGGTGGCGCTGGCCGCGACCGCCATCGGAGTGCTCTACGGCGTCATCTCCGGCTACCTGGGCGGCCTGGCCGACGCGGTGCTGATGCGTTTCGTGGACATCGTCCTGGCCATCCCGGTCGTCTACCTGTTCATCGACCTGGCCTCGGAGTTCCGGCCGACGCTGCTGCTGCTGATCGCGGTCCTCTCGCTGCTGTCCTGGCTGGGCCCGGCCCGGCTGGTGCGCGGCGAGACGCTGACCCTGCGGGTCAGGGAGTACGTCGAGGCGGTCCGCACGATGGGCGGCCGGTCGGGCCGGATCATCGTCCGCCACCTGATCCCGAACGTCGTGGGGACGATCGCGGTCAATGCGACGTTCCAGGTCGCCGACGCGATCCTCACCCTCGCGGTGCTGAGCTACCTCGGCTTCAGCCTGCCGCCGCCCACCGCCACCTGGGGCGGGATGCTGGAGAACGGCGTCAACTTCCTCTATGACGGCTACTGGTGGGAGATCTACCCGGCGGGGCTGATGATCGTGCTCACGGTGGTGGCCTTCAACTTCATCGGCGACGGCCTGCGCGACTCATTCGACGTCCGGCTGCAGCGCCGGTAACGGGATGCGCCCCGGCGCGGCCATAGGCCGCGCCGGGGCGCATGCTGGTGGTCGTCGTGAGTTACTTCACGAAGTACCAGTTCTCGGGGTAGATGTTGTTCAGCGGGTCCTGAGGGAAGGTGCCCTTCAGTTTGTTGCTCACCGCGCTGATCTGGGTGTCGGTCTGCGGCATCCACAGGCCGGGAAGCTGCTGGGCCAGGTAGTTCTCGTAGGAGTAGAGCGCCGAGAGTCCTCCCGAGCCCAGCGCGGAAATGAGCGAATCGGCCTTCGAGTCGGAATACATGCCGAGGTTGGACGGCCCGTTGGAGGCGAAGAGAATGCCTCCGTCGGGCTCGTCGAAGCCGGGGTCGAACAGCCAGGCTTCGCCGACGTAGGCCAGCTCCCAGCAGTTCGTCTTCGCGCAGGCCGGGGTCATGTCGGACGTCGCCGTCGGGAACGGCGCACCGGTGACCGCCAGCTTGATGCCCGCCTGCGCGAACGACGACTGGAGCGCGGCGACCTCCTCGGAGTCCCCTGTGGTGCCGGTCGCGTACAGGAACGAGAACGACAGCTTGGCGCCGGCCGGGATGCCGGCCCCGCACTCGGTCGACCCGGAGCCCGCGTGCGTGCAGGTGTCCGTGCCGTTGGCCACGACCTGCCAGCCGTGCTGGCGCAACAAGGCGGTCGCCTCCGCCGGGTCGTACGGGTACGGATTCTTGTTCTGCTGGCTGGACACGAACTGGCTCGAAGGCTGCAGCGGCACCGGGCCGTAGGTCGGGTAGGCATAGCCCTGCAGGAACGAGCTGATGTAACCGGCCTGGTTGATCAGGTGCTGCATCGCCTCGCGAATGTAGAGCTGGCTGTATATCGGGCCAGCCCCCGGCGCGGCGAAGTTGAGGAAGACGTAGTTGATGCCCCAGGCGGGCCAGGCCTGGACGCTGTAGCCGTCTCCCTTCACTCGCGGCACCTGCGCGGCGTCGTTGTCCGGTATGTAGCCGAAGTCCACGCCCGACGACAGCAACTGGTCGAACTCCGCGGTGTCGCTGGTGTAGGTGTCGATACGGATCGCGTGCAGCGAGCCCGTGGCCGGCCCGGAGTACCGCAGGTTGCGGACATAGGTGGCATCGCCGGTCGAGGAAGCGTAGCTGCTCAGCTTCCACGGGCCGTCGACGACCTGCCAGAGGGGGTTCGTGGCGTAAGTGGACAGGTCCTTGTTCTGCGCCAGCAGGAAATTGACGACCGCGGTCGCGCCGGCGGAAGTCGTGTCGTAGTTCCCCACGGGGCCGGTCGCCGATTCCTTGTCCCAGGCGTGCTGGGGCAGGGGGATGATCAGGCCAAGCTCGTTGTAGAGCCACTGCGCCGAGTAGACCTGGTTGAAGGTCAGCGTGAACTTGCTGGAGCTGAGCGCCTTGAACGCCAGGAGGTTGTCCGGGAACTCGCCGGGCTCATAGCCCCAGAAGTTGGCCTTGCCCGCCTTGAGCAGGTTGATCCAGAACTCGACGTCCCGGGTGGTGAGCGCCTGGCCGTCGGACCAGCGGTAGGGCTTGAGCTGGATCGTGGCGATGGTGTGCCCGCCGGATGTCTTGACGCCGACGGGACCGGCCAGGCTCTCGTTGAAGTTCACCCCGACGTGCCCCGGGCTGCCGAACCAGTACAGGGGCCGCCACATGAGATATTGCGAGTAGGTAACATTCGCAAAGGTGTCGTTGGTGAAGTTGAGCAGCGGGAAGATGTAGTTGAATTGGCTGTCGATGGGGGTGAGCGCGATCGTCGCTGTCCCGCCCTCGACGCGCGTTCCTGTCGTGCTTCCCGATGACTGAGTGCTCGACGAACAGGCCGCCAGCAGCAGCGAGCAGGCCACGCCGACGAACCCCAGCAACCGGAGATGTCGCCGAATCCGCATTACCATTAGTCCTATTCCGTGACAAACGCTGGGTACGGCTTACATCTAACTTAAACGTTAGATGCTGGTCAGCTTGGTTAGATAAGCGATCGTAACAGAATCCAATGGCCGAGGTGGGCGAACCGGTCATTCCGCACAGCGGCACTGGTCCGGCGCTTCGCTCCGGGGACCGGCCCGCGCTTCGCTCCGGGGAAGCTACCTGGGGCTGAGCTGCATGGCCATGGCGTGCTCCACCAGGGAGATCAACGTCGACTTCGTCGACTGCCGGTCCCGCGCATCACACTCGACCACCGGCACATGCACCCCGACCGACAACGCCTCCCGCACATCCCCCACCTCATGCGGGAAATCCCCGTGAAAACCATTCACCGCCACAATGAACGGCAGCCCCGCCGACTCAAAATAATCCACCGCCGGGAACGAGTCCGCCAGCCGCCGCGTGTCCACCAGCACCACCGCCCCGATCGCCCCGTGGATCAGGTCATCCCACATAAACCA
>JASIJN010000221.1 GCA_030050125.1 Streptosporangiaceae bacterium
GTGGGCCGCAGGAAGATGATCGTCACCGTGTCCGGCACGCTGATCGCCGCCGCGGCGCTGCTGCTCACGTTCGTGGAGACCTGGAACGCGGCGATCGGCGCCGCGGTCCTGTTCGGCATCGGTTTCGGCGCCTACCTGGCCGTCGACCAGGCGCTGATCACCCAGGTGCTTCCCGCCGCCCGGGACCGGGCCAAGGATCTCGGCGTGATCAACATCGCGATCGTCTGCCCATCGGCGATCGGCGCCCTGATCGCCGCGCCCCTGGTGTCGCTGGGCGGCTACCCGACGCTGTTCGCCGGCACCGCGATTGTGGCGTTCCTCGGCTCGATTCTGGTATGGCGGATCAGGAGCGTGCCCTAGCGCCGCTGGCCCTCGCGGCGGCGGCTGCTGCGGCCGACCCGGGCGAGCTGACGGCTCTGGGCCACAAGCTGGCCGGCCGCGTCCCAGACCTCGGCCTCCTCGTCGAACCACCCGCCGCTGACGTGCCGGCACCTGGCCGCCACCTGCAGCGGCCCGGGCGCCGGGACCGCCCGCATGTGCCAGGTGAGCTCCACGGTCGGGGCCCAGCCCGCGGCGCCCAGGCCGAACACCACGGGCGGCAGCGAGTCCACCGCCAGCGCGAGCAGGTAGGCGTCGGGATCGCGCTCCTCGCGCAGGCCGAAGTAGCCGCGCATCTCCGGGATCCCGGCCGGGTCGCCCCGCCGCCAGCCGGTGGTGGCCGGGTCCAGCCGCAGGTCCACGTGGGCCGCGTACCCGGCGGTGCCGTCGGCGCCGACCGTGCCCGGCCACGGGCCGAGGTTGACGCACTCCTCGATCGGCGGCAGCCGCGGCGGCTCGCCGGTCCAGCTCAGCTCGCCGTTGGCCGACGGGCTGGCCGGCAGGCTTCCCGTGGTTACGGTCACGTCCAGCACCGGCTGGCCGTGCTGGACCAGCGCGGCGCGGGCGGTCGCCGCGGTCCGGCCGTGCTTCAGCCAGGTCACCTCGACCTCGGCCGGCTCGAGCTTGGGCACGCGCAGAAAGTGCGCGCTGGTCGCGACCGGGTGCGGAAGGGGAGAGCTGTCCAGCACCGCGCGCAGCACCATCGCGATCGTCACGCCGCCGTTCATCGCCGGGGGGACGGCCCCGCCCTGGGCCACGATCGCGAAACGCTCGTCGAACCGGACCTGGTAGCGTCCCTCGCCGCACCGGCGGACGGCGATCGCCTCGTCGAAGTCGGTCATGGCGTGTTTCCTCGGGCCGTCGTCCGCGGGTTCAGGCCCATAGCTGGCCTTCCAGGCTGGCCTCGGCCTCGGCCAGCGTCCCGGAGTAGGCGCCGGTGGACAGGTACCGCCAGCCAGCGTCGGCGATCATGACCACGATGTCGGCCTCCTGGCCCGCGGCGACCGCCTTGTTCGCCATGGCCAGCGCCGCGTGGAGCGCGGCGCCGGACGAGATCCCGGCGAACAGGCCCTCCCGGTCCAGCAGCTCCCGGGTCCGGCGCAGCGCGTCCACGGAGGTCACCGAGAAACGCGAGGTCAGTATCGACTCGTCGTACAGTTCGGGCACGAAGCCCTCGTCGATGTTGCGCAGGCCGTAGACAAGCTCGCCGTAACGCGGCTCGGCGGCGACGATCTGCACCCCGGGGACGCGCTGGCGCAGGAAGCGGCCGGTGCCCATCAGGGTTCCGGTGGTGCCGAGCCCGGCCACGAAGTGCGTGACCGTCGGCAGGTCGGCCAGGATCTCCGGGCCGGTGGTCTCGTAGTGCGCCAGCGAGTTGGCCTCGTTGCCGTACTGGTACAGCATGACCCAGTCGGGATGGTCGGCCGCCAGCTGCCTGGCCACCCGCACCG
The DNA here is from genome assembly GCA_030050125.1 of Streptosporangiaceae bacterium. Next base: position 1,830 of record JASIJN010000221.1, read on the forward strand.
CCTCGTTGGATCCGCCCGCGGCCGGAGAGGAGATGATCTCGGCGCCGTACATCTCCAGGAGTTGCCGGCGCTCGGCCGAGGTGTTCTCCGGCATCACGCAGATCATCCGGTAGCCGCGCAGCTTCGCGACCATGGCCAGCGATATGCCGGTATTCCCCGAGGTCGGCTCGAGCAGGGTCGACCCGGGCCTGAGCAGTCCCTCCTTCTCGGCCTGGGCGACCATGAAGAACGCCGCCCGGTCCTTGACCGATCCGGTCGGGTTGCGGTCCTCCAGCTTGGCCCACAGACGCGCCGTCGGTTCGGGCGACATCCGCGGCAGCCCGATCAGGGGGGTGTTGCCGAGCGAGTCGAGCAGCGAGTCGTAGCGCATAGGACCCGTCGGCGGCTAGCGGGAGCCTCCGGCCACGGCGGGGAGCACGGTGACCGTGTCGCCGTCCTTGACCGGCGCCTCGAGCCCGCCGAGAAACCGCACATCCTCGTCGTTGAGGTAAACGTTGACGAACCGGCGCAGGCCGGACGCGTCCACCAGCCGCTCCTGCAGCCCGCCGTGGCGTGAGTCCAGGTCGGCGATCAGGTCGGCCAGCGTGTCGCCCGAGCCCTCGACCGACTTGGCCCCGCCGGTGTACGTGCGCAGGATCGTCGGGATCCGTACCTCGATGGCCATGGGTAGCGCTCCAAGTTAGGCAGTCCGGGCAATCTGGTGAAAGGGCAGTCTGGGCAGTCTGGTGAAAGGGCAAGTCGTGCGGTCCAACCCGCGACGGGCCCGGATCATTCCTGCGCCGCGTCGGCAAGCGCCGTGTCGACGGGCGCCGTGTCGACGGGCGCCCTGGCGTCGTCCTCACCGGCGGCGCGTACCTCCTCCTCGGTGACGACCCCGTCGATGATGCGGAACGAGCGGAA
>JASIJN010000222.1 GCA_030050125.1 Streptosporangiaceae bacterium
GATCGAGCAGGCCACCGAGCGCGGGCTGCTGCTCGCCCCGGCGGCGCAGGGCCCCGGAGCAACCACCGACCGGCTCTGGGACCCGGCCACCTCGCAGGCAGGCCGCACGTTCGGCGGGGTCGTCGCGGCGAGCGCGGGCGAGATCGCCTGGGCCCCGAGCTGCGCCCCGGGCTGTCGGGTGCAGGTGCTGAACCTGACCTCGGGCCGGCAGACCACGGTGTCGCTGCCGGGCGTGAGCTCGGCGGCGAGCGGCGCGTTCAGTCCCGACGGCAGCCTGCTCGCGCTCGAGGTGAGCTTCTACAACGGCGGGGACGGCGGCCAGCTGGCCACCCAGCTCGACGTCGCGTCGTCGGCCAGCGGCCGGGTGACGGTCGTGCCCGGTACCTGGGTCAGCAGCGACGCCCTGGCCGGTTACGGTTGGCCCGCGGCCGGCGACACGCTGGTCGCCGAGCTGACGTTCACCACCAGGATCCAGGTAGCGTCGTGGCAGCCGGGCAACGCCCGGCTGGCCGTGACGGCGATCCGGCCCGGGCGAAGCTCGGCCTTGCTGATCGTGGGCTGACCGCGCTGGTGTTGACTTGCGCCATGAACGCTGATGAGCAGTACGAGCCAAGCCCGCGATCCTGGGTCCGCGAACAGGTCGATCTGTACGAGGGCTCGGGCGGCACGCAGGGCACGACGCTGCTGGACACCGGCCTGCCCGTGGTGATCATCACGAACCGCGGCGCGCGCAGCGGCAAGACGCGCAAGACGCCGGTGATGCGGGTGGAGCACGACGGCCGCTACGCCGCCGTGGCGTCGCAGGGCGGGGCCCCGACCCATCCGCTGTGGTACCACAACCTGCGCGCCTATCCCCATGTCGAGCTGCAGGATGGCCCGGCCAGGCAGGAGATGGTGGCCCGGGAGGTCAGCGGCGACGAGCGCGCGCGGTGGTGGGAGCGCGCGGTCGCGGCCTACCCGCCCTACGCCGAGTACCAGCAGAAGACGTCGCGGCTGATCCCGGTCTTCGTCCTGGAACCGGCCGGGACCGCCTGACGGCCCGGGCCGGGCCGTGCTGTTCGCCGCGAACCTGTCGATCCTGTGGCCAGAGCTGCCGCTGCCGGAACGTTTCGAACGCGCGGCCCTGGCCGGGTTCGGCGCGGTCGAGCTCTGGTGGCCCGGGGCCGCCGACGCGGAGTCGGTGCCCGGCCTGGCCGCCCGGTGGAACCTGCGCGTGGTGCTGCTGAACTTCGACGGCGGCGACACGGCGGCCGGAGAACGCGGCCTGGCCGCCGATCCTGGCCACCGCGAGCACCTGCGCGACCACGTGCCGGCCGCGCTGCGGATCGCCCGGGCCTGCGGCTGTCCCCGGCTGAACCTGCTGATCGGGCTGCGGCAGGAGCGGTACTCGCTGGACCAGCAGCTGGCCTGCGCCAGGGACAACGTGGCGTGGGCCGCCGACCTGGCCGCGCGGGCCGGCCGCCAGATCATGATCGAAGCGGTCAACCCGGCGGACAACGGGCCGTACCTGCTGACCACGACGGCGGCCGCGGCCGGGTTCATCGGGCAGGTGGCCCGCGACAACGTCCGGCTGCAGTACGACGTGTACCACATGCAGCGAACCGAGGGTGACCTCTGCGCGACCCTGGACGCCTACTGGCCGCTGATCGGCCATATCCAGATCGCCGACGTGCCCGGCCGGCACGAGCCGGGCACCGGCGAGATCAACTACCCGTTCGTCCTCGACCACATCGCCCGCAAGGGCTACCAGGGCGCGGTGAGCCTGGAGTACCGTCCGTCGACCGGGCGGGCCGAGGATTCGTTCGGCTGGCTGCACGACTACCGCGGCCGCCGGTAGCCCGCGCTCACCCGGACGGCTTCTCCCAGACCGAGACGTGCTGCCCGCTGTCGGCGGTGAACGGCTCCCCCGCCCACCCGGCCCGCCGCTCGCGCAGCCGCAGGCCGGCCAGCCGGGCCATCAGGTCGAGCTCGGACGGCCAGACGTACCGGAACGGGTACGTGGTGAACTCGGCCCGGCCGTCGACGATCTGGTAGTAGTTCGAGCTCATCGCCTGCGTGGCCACGTCGTAGAGGTCGAACGCGCACCGGTCCGGGCCTACGCCGAACGGCACCGCGTTCTGCCCCGGCGGTAGCCTGCGCAGTTCGGGGACCATGACCTCGATGACGAAGCAGCCGCCCGGGGCCAGGTGCGCCGCGGCGTTGGCGAAGCAGGTCACCTGGGCGTCCTGCGTGGTCAGGTTCATGATCGTGTTGAACACGAGGTACACGACCGAGAACGTTCCTTCCACGCGGGTGGTCGCGAAGTCGCCGATCGTCACCCCGATCGCCTCGCCGCCCGGCTTGGCCCGCAGCCGGGCCACCATCGCCTGCGAGATGTCGATGCCGTGCACGGGGACGCCGCGGCGGGCCAGCGGCAGCGCGATCCGCCCGGTCCCGATGCCCAGCTCCAGCGCCCGGCCCCGGCCGGCCAGCCCGGCGAGAAACCCGGCCGTCGCGTCGACGACGGCCGGCCGGAACATCTGCGACTCGGAGTCGTCGTATCTGGCGGCGACGGATTCACCGAACACGCCGTCCTCACCCCGCACCGCGGGACCGTACCGCGCCCGCCTCGCCCGGCGCACCAGGTTTTCCGGCCCTGCTGACCCCCGCGGCGCTCCAGGGGCGGGCAGGCGTCTGGGAGAATTACCGCAGTGAGCCGGATACGGCCCAGGGCCTGGGCGGAGGGGGCGGTCCCTGACCGGCTGACCAACGTCGTGCCTGATTGGCTGGTGGAGACCGCGCGGCTGCAGCATGCGCCGGTGCCGTGGACCGACATGATCCGCGCGGTGTTCGCGACCTGCCTGCCGCTGGCGGCCGGGATCGCGGCGGGCGACCGGTCGCTCGGCCTGCTGGTGGCGCTGGGCGGGCTGCTCGGCGGCATCGTCGACGTCGGCGGCCCGTTTCCCGCCCGGGTGCAGCGGGTGGGCAGCGCGGCGCTGGGCGGCGCGGCCGGCCTCGCGATCGGATCGGCGATCCACGGCCGCGGGTGGATGAGCGTGCTGGCGCTGGTGGTGGTGGCCGGCTTCGCGGCCCTGCTCAGCTCGATCGGCGCGATCGGCTCGGTGACGGGGTTGCAGCTGCTGGTCTACGCCTCGGTCTGCCTGGGCCCGCTGGGGGCGCTGCGGCCCTGGTGGCACACCGCGCTGGGGTTCCTGCTCGGCACGCTGTGGGCGCTGGTCCTGATCGTTCCGGCTTGGCTGCTGTCGCCGCGGGCCGCCGAGCGGCGCAGCGTCGGCGCGGTGTACCGGAGGCTGGGCGCGGGGCTGCGGGCGATCGGCACGGCTCGCGCCGCGCGGGCGCGGCGCGAGGTGACCGAGGCGCTGAACCAGGCCTACGACACCCTGTTCACCGCCCGGTCCGTGACCGGCGGGCGTGACCGGCGGCTGCTCCGCCTGATGGCCGAGCTCAACCAGGCCCATCTGCTCTCCGAGGCGATGACCACGCTCACGCGGGAGGGCACCCGGGTCCCGCCGCGGGTCGTCGCCGCGCTGGACAAGTACGCCGACGCGATCGGGCACCGGACGCGCCCGCCCCCGGTCCCCGAACTGGCCGGCACCAGCCCGGGAACGCTGTTGCTTCGAGATGGCCTGGGCGGGCTGGCGTCGGTGATGTCCAGAAACTGGGCGCCCCGGGACACCCTGCCCCCTTCGGCACCGCCGCTGCGCGACCGGCTCGGGTCCGAGCTCGACCGGCTGACCGGGCCGCTCACCTGGATCTACACGATCCGCCTGATGGCGTCCGTCGGCGTGGCCACGGTGGTCAGCGAGGTGCTGCCGCTGCAGCGTTCCTACTGGGTGGTGCTCACGGTCGCGATCGTGCTCAAGCCGGACCTCGGGTCGGTGTTCGCCAGGGCGCTGCAGCGCGGCATAGGAACGATCATCGGGGCGGTGCTGGGCGCGCTGATCATCGCCGCCGTGCCCTACGGGCCGCTCCTGCTCGTGCCGTTCGGGGTCCTCGCCGCACTGCTGCCGTACGGGCGCAGCCGTAACTTCGGCCTCTATGCGATCTTCCTCACGCCGCTGGTGGTCCTGCTCATCGACCTGATGGCACCGGCCGGCTGGTCCCTGGTGGGGGCCCGGCTGGCCGATACGGTGCTCGGCTGCGCGATCGCCCTCGCCGTCGGCTACGCGCCGTGGCCGATGAGCTGGCAGGCCCACCTGCCCGACCACTTCGCGGAGGCGATCAGGGACGTCTGCCGGTACATGCGCGAGGCGCTGATCACCGCCGCGGCCAGCCCGGACGGCATGACTCGCCCGTGCGGCCAGGGCATCACCCGGCTGACTGCCCGGTCGGGACTGCAGCGCCAGGCCTACCGCGCGCTGTCCGACATGCGGATCGAGTTCCAGCGGACGATGTCGGAGCCGCGGCCGATCAGCCGGCGCGCCGCGGCCTGGTGGCCCGCCGTGGTGGAACTGGAGGAGGTGGCGGACGCAGTGACCGCCACGTCCGTCGCCATGTCCCGCGGGAGCCCGGTTCCCCGCCCGGCGGACGTGGAGCAGCTCATAGCCGCCCTGGATGGCGTCGCCGACGCGGTGAAGACCGGCGTGCCTCCGTCCAGCCCGGTCAGCCTGCCGTCCGATGAGGCGCTGCGGCCGGTCACCGAGGCGGTGCGCGCGGCGCTGGGCGTCATCGCGACCCCGCCCCGTCCGCCCGCCGCACATCCCGCCGCGGCAGCCTCACCGTGAAGTTCACCCGGGTTGCTCGATCCGGGCGCTTATGGGCGTGCCGATCTCGACGGTGCGGCCGACCGTGCACAGCCGGTCGTGCGACTTGCGCACCACGTCCGGCAGGATCGCCCTGGCCGCGTCGCCCGGCTCGCCGGCCGGGAACCCGATCCGGAACGTGACCTCGATCGCCGTGAGCCGGTTGCCGTCGTCGTCGCGGACCTTGTCGGCGTCGACCCGCACCTCGAAACGCTCCGGCTCGGCCCGCCGCGTGGTCAGGATGTCCACGTCGATCGCGGTGCAGCCGCCGATCGCGGCGAGCAAGAGCTCGGTCGGGGTGAATTCGGTGCCGTGGCCAGTGCCGAACGTGACCCGGCCGCCGCGGCTGTTGATCGCCGTGAACTCGCCGCTCGCGACGCGCTGCACGGTCACGGACCGGTGCACAGAGCTAACAGAACTAGTTGCCATGCCCCCACCCTGCCAGGTACTGGCCGACGAGGTCCCACCGCCAACCGCGCCCATCCCCGCCCGCCAACCGCGCCCATCCCCGCCCGCCGAGCGCTCGCCAGTCACCCGCTCGCACCGCCCGGAATGGCCCGTCGAGCGACATATCACGGATTCCGTGACGTTCGTGACCATGTTTCGACCCATTTGTTCCAACGGAATCCGTGAGAAGTCAGAATGATCTTGCTCGCATCGGTGAGTGATGTGACGTGGGAGGCCGACGGGGCGCGAGAGATCGGGCCGGGCCCGCGCGGCCGGGCCGGATCCGCGGCCGGGCCGGAACCGCGGCCGGGCCGGGACTGTGTGGCCGGGGCCGGGCCTTTGAGCCCTAAGATCGCCGTTGTCCCGGCGTGCATGGCCGGGCCGGACGTCGGGAGGCGCCGTGGTGCACGTGGTGGTCACCGGGGGCGCGGGCTTTCTCGGGTCGCGCCTGGCCCGGGAGCTGCTGGCCGCCGGATCGCTCGCGGTGGCGGGCGGCCCGCCCGGCGAGCTGGCCCGGGTCACGCTGATCGACCAGGCACCGGTGCCCGCCGACCTGGCCGCGGACGAGCGGGTGACCGCGATCCGGGGCGACCTCGTCGACCTGTTCGGTCCCGGGCACGCGGGCCCCGGCGCGCTCGCTGGCGCCGACGTGATCTTCCACCTCGCGGCGGCGGTGAGCGGGGAATGCGAGGCCGACTTCGACCTCGGCATGAGGGCTAACCTGCGCGCCACCGAGTCGCTGCTCGCCGCCTGCCGCTCGCTCGGAACGCGGCCGGTGGTGGTGTATTCGAGTTCGGTCGCCGTCTTCGGGGCGTCCGAGGAGCACCCGCTGCCCGCGGTCGTGCTGGACGACACGCTGCCCAACCCGCAGACCAGCTACGGCGTGCAGAAGTTCATCGGCGAGCAGTTGCTGGCCGACTACACCCGCAAGGGCTTCCTGCGCGGGCGGGCCATCCGGCTGATGACGATCAGCGTGCGCCCGGGGCGCCCCAACGCGGCGGCATCGGGCTTCCTGTCCGGCATCATCCGTGAGCCTCTGGCCGGGCTGCGCGCCGCCTGCCCGGTGGATCCGGAGACCGAGGTGGCGCTCGCGTCACCGGTCAAGGCCATGGGCGGCCTGATGTGCGCGGCCACCTCCTCCGATCAGGCCTGGGGCGGCCGCACCGCGGTCAGCCTGCCCGCCCTGACGGCGTCCGTCGCGGGCATGGCCGAGGCCCTGGAGCGGGTGGCCGGCCCGGGGGCGAGGGCGCTGATCGACTGGGTTCCCGACCCCGTGGTGGCCAGGATGTTCGCCGCCTGGCCGGCCAGGGTGCGGTCCGACCGGGCGGCCCGGCTCGGCCTGGTGCCCGATCCGGACGTCGATTCCCTGATCCGGCTGTACCTGGCCGAGTCCCGGGCCTGACGCCCCGGCTCCCGGGCCGCTGCCGTGCCGGGGGCGTAGGGTCGTGGCTTGGGGTCGGCGGGGACCGAGGGGGCATCGCGGGGCAATGATCCTCACCGTCGTGTTTGCCGTGGTCGCGGCGTTCTGCAACGCGGCCAACGTGATGACGCAGCACGCGGCGAGCATCAGCGCGCCGAAGCGCGAGACGGGCCTGCGGCTGGTGCGCTACCTGTTCCGGCAGCCGCTGTGGCTGATCGGCTGGATCGCCGCGGTGGGCGGGTTCGGGTTCCAGGCGCTGGCCCTGCACGACGGCCAGCTGTCGGTGGTCCAGCCCATCCTCGTCACCGAGCTGGTCTTCGTCCTGCTCCTGCGGTGGTTGTGGTTCCGCCAGGACATAACGCGCGCCGCCTGGGGCGCCGCGGGTGTTGTCTGCGTGGCACTCGGGGTCTTCCTGGCCGTCTCCGAGCCGACCGGCGGGCACGCCAATCCTGAGACGGCGGAATGGCTGTCCGCCTTGCTGGCGTTCGGCGGGGCCATCGCGGCGCTGACCGCGGCGGGCCGGCGGGGTTCGCCGATGCACAGAGCCGCGCTGTACGCGCTGGCCGGCGCGCTGGCTTGGGCCCTGCTGGCGGTGTTCATCAAGACGACCACCGACACGCTCG
>JASIJN010000223.1 GCA_030050125.1 Streptosporangiaceae bacterium
CTGCGTGGCCTGGAATCCGGGGGCCGACGCGGCCCTGGACCCGGCGACCGCCTGGGCCCGGTTCGCGCTGCGCGCACCGGTCGCCTTCATCCGGACCACCGGCGACGACGTGGCGGCCGTCCCCGCCTCGGTCCCGTTCGAGCAGTGGGCCAGCGGTGAGGTCCGGCTGGGCGGGCGCTGCCCGACCGCCGCCGACCTCGACGTGCACCTGACCACGCTGTTCCCGCCGGTGCGGCTGCGGGGCTACCTCGAGCTGCGCTACCTCGACATGACGGCACCGCGCTGGTGGCCCGCCATCGCGGCGGTGGTCACCACGCTGATGGACGACCCGGTCGCGGCCGACCGGGCCGTCGAGGCCACCGAGGGGACGGCCAGGCTGTGGACCGAGGCGGCGCGCGACGGCCTGACTCACGTTCTGCTCGCCGAGTCCGCCCGCCGATGCCTGGCCATCGCTGCCGAGCGCGCCCCCGCCGGGTTCGCCGCCGCCGTCGCCGACCTGGCCGAGTTGGTCGACTCCGGCCGCTGTCCCGGCGACCTGCTGGCCGAGCGCATCGCCGAGATCGGACCGCATGCCGCCTTCGAGGAGCTGACTCATGCTTGAGGACGTCATCCGCGACCTGGAGCGGGCCCGCGCCCGCACGCTCGGGCTGACCGACCTGGACGAGCCCACGCTGCTCGCCCAGCACGACCCGCTGATGAGCCCGCTGGTCTGGGACCTCGCGCACATCGGCCAGCAGGAGGAGCTCTGGCTGCTGCGCGGCGGCGATCCGTCCCGGCCGGGAATGCTGCCGCCCGACATCGATTCGCTGTACGACGCGTTCAAGCACAGGCGCGCCGACCGTCCGGCGCTGCCGTTGCTGCCCCCGGTCGAGGCGCGCGCCTACGACCACGAAGTTCGTGGCCGGGTTCTTGACGTGCTGGAGCACATCCCGAAGGACGACCTGTTCACCGCGGGCATGGTCGTGCAGCACGAGGAACAGCACGACGAGACGATGCTGGCCACGCTGCAGCTGCGGCAGGGGCCTGCGGTGCTGTTCAGCCGGCGTGAGCTGCCACCGGGTCGCCAGGTCGGTGCTGAGCGGGTCTTCATCCCTGGCGGGCCGTTCACGCTCGGCGTTGACGCGGTCACCGAACCGTTCTCGCTGGACAACGAACGGCCCGCGCACCAGGTCGGCGTCGAACCGTTCTGGATCGGCCGGGTGCCGGTGCGTAATGTCCAGTGGCTGGAATTCACCGCGGACGGCGGCTATCGCCGCCAGGACCTGTGGTCGGCGCGCGGCTGGGCGCACCGGGTCGAGGCCGGCCTGGACCGGCCGAAGTTCTGGACCGGCGACGGCACCCGGCGCCGGTTCGGGGTCGAGGAGGAGCTGCCGGCCGACGAGCCGGTGCAGCACGTCTGCTACTTCGAGGCAGAGGCGTTCGCGGCCTGGTCCGGCGCCCGCCTGCCGACCGAGATCGAATGGGAGAAGGCCTGCGCCTGGGACCCGGCCGCGAACGCCCGGCGGAAGTGGCCGTGGGGGTCGGCCCCGCCCACCCCGGACCTGGCCAACCTGGGTGGGCTCGGGCTGCGGCCGGCGTCGGCCGGGGCGTACCCGCGGGGCGTGTCCGCCTACGGGGTCGAGCAGATGATCGGCGACGTGTGGGAATGGACCTCGTCGGACTTCGCCCCGTGGCCGGGCTTCACCCCGATGATCTACCGCAACTACAGCGAGCCGTTCTTCGGCGGCGACTACAAGGTGCTGCGCGGCGGCTCGTGGGCGGTGGCCCCGTCCGCGATCCGGCCGTCGTTCCGGAACTGGGACCACCCGATCAGGAGGCAGATCTTCACCGGCGTGCGGCTGGCCTGGGACGCCTGACCGCCGTGACCCGCACCGCCAGTCGGCTGCACCGCCAATCAGCCTGCACTGCCAATCAGCCTGCACTGCCAATCAGGAGGCGTGACCGATGCCAGTAGAGAACCGTGTCCAGGCCCATCCCGGCCGGTACCTCGATGCGCTGCGCGCGGATGTGCGGGCCGGCCTGACCTCGGTGCCGAAGACGCTGCCGCCGAAGTACTTCTACGACGCGCGCGGCAGTGAGCTATTCGACGAGATCACGCGGCTGCCGGAGTACTACCTGACCCGGGCTGAGACGTCGATCCTGCGGCGGTACGCCGCCGAGATCGCCGGGCTGTCGGGGTGCGTGTCGCTGGTCGAGCTGGGCAGCGGCACCTCGGCCAAGACGCGGCTGCTGCTGCACGCGCTGCGGGACGGCGGCACCCTGCGCGAGTTCGTGCCGTTCGATGTGGACCCGGTCGTGCTCGCCGAGGCCAGCGACGCGCTGGCGGCCGAGTACCCGGGGCTGCGCATCGCGCCGTTCGTCGGCGACTTCGAGCGGGACCTCGGCTCCATCCCGGCCGGCGGGCGCCGCACGATCGCGTTCATCGGCTCCACCATCGGCAACCTCGAGCCCGCCGCACGGGCGGCGTTCCTGGCCCAGGTCAGGGCCGCGTTGCGGCCGGGGGACACGTTCCTGCTGGGGATCGACCTGGTGAAGGACACGGGGCGGCTGCTGCGCGCCTATGACGATGCGGCCGGCGTGACCGCGCAGTTCAATCGGAACGTGCTGGTGGTCGTCAACCGGGAGCTCGACGCGGACTTCGCCGTCGAGGAATTCCAGCACGTCGCGATCTGGGATGCCGAGCACGAGTGGATCGAGATGCGGCTGCGGTCGGCCCGCCCGCAGCGGGTCAGCATCGGCGATCTCGACCTAGTGGTGTCGTTCGCCGCCGGGGAGGATCTGCGCACCGAGATCTCGGCCAAGTTCCGGCGCGAGGGCATCGAGGCCGAACTCGAAGCGGCCGGGATGCGGACGGTGCGGTTCTGGACCGATCCGGACGGCGACTTCGGCCTGCTGCTGGCCGAGCCGGGAACCCCGGCAACGAAGGCCTGAGGTCGCCCTGCGGCGGCGGCGGTCCTGGCCCCGTCCGCGGCGGGGTTCGCGGTAGGCTTTCCGGGCTATGGCTAAAGAGGTCGGCGTCATCGTGGAGTTGGCGCGAGGCAGCGCTCTCGACCGCAACCTGCGCGGCGACACGCCGCGGAGCGTGTCGAGCGGGCGGGTCGTGCTCGATCACCTCGCGGGGGACGAGAACGGGAGCCTCGGCCCGCCACCGGCGGGCCAGGTCGTCATGT
>JASIJN010000224.1 GCA_030050125.1 Streptosporangiaceae bacterium
GCCGGATCCTGCGCATTTTCTCTGGGGAGCGTGAGTATGTCAGTAGTTCACCGAATAGTTACGTCGGCGATCGCGGCGACCGTGGCCGCCGGCACAGGACTCGCGGTGATGGCTCCAGCACCGGCCCAGGCATTGTCGTCTGCGCCGTTTATCGGGGACTTCCATGGGTTAAAGAACGTTTCCTCGACCGTTCCGGCCAACGGGGACGTCAACCCGTACGGGGTCTTCGTGATCCGCAGCAGCCAGGGCCGGCTGCGGCGCGGCAACATCCTGGTCAGCAACTTCAACAACAAGAACAACGAGCAGGGCACCGGGAGCACGATCGTGCAGATCTCGCCCGGTGGCCAGCAGACCCTGTTCGCCCGGATCCGCAGGTCCAGCCTGCCCGGCCCCTGCCCCGGCGGCGTCGGGCTGACCACGGCGCTGGCCGTGCTGCCCGGCGGATGGGTGGTCGTGGGCAGCACCCCGTCGAAGAACGGCCAGGCCGCCACGGCCGCCGCCGGCTGCCTGATCGTGCTCGACAGCCTCGGCCGGGTGCGCGAGACCATCTCCGGTCACGGCATCGACGGGCCCTGGGACCTGACGACGTTCAGCGTCGGCCACTTCGCCGAACTGTTCGTCACGAACGTCCTCAACGGGACCGTGGCCGCGGACGGGGCGCCGGTCTTCGAGGGCACGGTGCTCAGGCTGCTGGTACGGGTGTTCCCGCACCGCGCGCCGCTGCTGCTCGCCGGGACGACGATCGGCTCGGGGTTCTTCGAGCAGACCAGTTCGAGCGCGTTCGTGATCGGGCCGACGGGAGTCGGCCTCGGCCTCGGCGGGACGCTCTACGTCGCTGACACCGGAGAGAACCGGATCACCGCCATCCCCCACGCGCTGGCCCGGATGACCAGCGCGGGCACGGGGACCCTGGTGAGCCGCAACGGCAGGCTCAACGGGCCGCTGGGCCTGGCCGTCGCGCCGAACGGCGACATCCTCACCGTCAACGGCGGCAATGGCCTCATCGTGGAGACCACGCCGGCCGGTGTTCAGGTCGCGCACCGGTTCCTGGACCGCTCGGGCAGCCCGCCCGGATCCGGAGCCCTGTTCGGCCTGGCCGTAGCCCCGGGCGGGAGCGGCGTCTACTACGTGGACGACAACACCAACTTCCTGCGGCTGCTGCACTAGGCCTGCCCGCCGGGCCCGCCCGCCGGGCCCGCTGGAGTGGCACGCCGGTCTCCCGGCCCGCGACGGCTTGCCAAGACGTCCGCCGGGCCGCGCCAAAGACGAGTGGCCCCGTCCCAGGCGCGGCCCGGCGGGCTTGCCGCCGCGACACGCCGGCAGCGCTTTCTACGCGAATCTACGGAACGCGCTAGATCGGGCAATAAGCTCCGATGGCGTGGACCCCGTTCGCAACCCCTACGCGCCGGGGGCGGGCCAGCGCCCGCCGGAACTCGCGGGCCGTGATCGCGAGATCGGCGAGTTCGAGGTCGTGCTCGAGCGCGTCGCCCGCGGCCGGCCCGAGCGGAGCATGGTGCTCACCGGGCTGCGCGGAGTCGGCAAGACCGTGCTGCTGAACGCCTTTCGCTCGATGGCGATGCAGCGACTGTGGGGAACCGGGAAGATCGAGGCCCGCCCCGACCAGTCGGTCAGGCGGCCGGTCGCCTCGGCGCTGCACATGGCCGCCCGCGAGCTCGCCCCCCGGCACCGGGCCCCGGACCGGATCGACCAGTTCCTGGGCGTGCTCAAGGCGTTCAGCATGCGGGACCCGGCCGCGCCGAAGGGGTCGTACGGGGCGCAGCTGGGCATCGACGTCCCCGCGGCCAGGGGCCGGGCCGATTCCGGCGACCTCGAGATCGACCTCACCGAGCTGCTGACCGACGCCGCGTCGGTCGCGGCGGACCTCTCCGTGGGCATCGCGCTGTTCGTCGACGAGATGCAGGACGTGCCCGCCCCGGACATCTCGGCCCTGTGCGCCGCCTGCCACGAGCTCTCGCAGAACGGCGGGCCGCTGATCGTGGTGGGGGCCGGCCTGCCGCACCTGCCGTCGGTGCTGTCCGCGAGCAAGAGCTACTCCGAGCGGCTGTTCCGGTACGTCCGAATCGATCGCCTTGACCGGGAGGCGGCCGACCACGCCCTGCTCGCCCCCGCCCGGCGCGAGGGCGCGGACTTCGAGCCCGCCGCGCTGGACGCGCTGTACGAGGCGGCCGACGGGTACCCCTACTTTGTCCAGGCCTACGGCAAGGTGACCTGGGACGTCGCCACGGCCAGCCCGGTCACGGCGGCCGACGTCAGCGTGGCGGGCCCGGTGGCGGCCAGCGAGCTGGCCGTCGGGTTTTTCGGCAGCAGGTACGAGCGCGCCACCCCGGCCGAGCGCGAGTACATGCGGGCGATGGCACTGCTAGGAGACGATCCGGTGCCGACCGCGCAGGTCGCCGAGGAACTCGGGCGTAAACCCTCGAGCGTCTCCCCGTCGCGGGACAGCCTGATCAAGAAGGGCCTGATCTACAGCTCGGAGCGCGGCCTGATCGCCTTCACGGTGCCGCACTTCGGCCGGTTCCTCCGGGCGCAGCCCGCCTGATGCCTGGCCCGGCCTTCCCGGCCCCCTAGACCTCCTTGACCTGCCCGGCCCGGCCGCGCTTCTGCCAGACTCTTGGTCTGTCTAGGAGATCGACTAGAGATCACTAGAGAACGGCAGACGGTCCGGCGTGATCCGCGGCCCGATACGCGGCGGGCTCGGGATCGGCCGGGGCGGGCCGCAGCAGCCGGCCGGGGTCCATGAGCCAGCCGACAACGCCCCGCCGGGCCGGGCCGCCCGGCCACGCCAGCACGTCGCCCGTGGCCGGATCGACCATCGCCGCGTGGACCATCGGACGGTGCGGGCGCAGGTGCACCGCGAACACGATCTCCGCCTCCCGGTCGCCCAGCCTGGCCGGGAACACCACGTACCGCCAGCACAGCTCCCGCCACATGTCGACGGGCACCTCGGCGGTGATCAGGCCCGCCCGCCTGCGCCACTGCGCGCTGCGGCGCAGCGCGGCCAGGGTGCGGGCTGCGGGCAGCCTGCGCAGCTCGCACGGCTCGGAGTAGCCCAGCCGGACCAGCGCCTCGCTCAGCTCGGGGGACAGCGCGGCGAGCACCAGGAACTCGACGGCGAAGATCGCCAGCAGCCTGGCCGCGTCGGCTCCGGGATGCGGCGCCCGCAGCGGGGGCAGCCCGATCGTGCCGAGGGCGGCCACCGACAGCAGCGCCGACCTGGTAATCGTGCGCCAGCCGACCGGCGAGGTGCTGAACTCGCCGAAGCAGCCGCACCCCGCCTCCGGGCGGCTGGCCCGCAACTCGATGAGGGCACACGTCGCCACCAGGAACAGCAGCGACGTGGGAAGCCGCACCGCCGTGGCCACGCCGCCCCGGCCGAGGCGTCCGGCCGTGACGATCAGGCCGATGCCGCAGGCGAACTCGGCGGAGCACAACGCCAGCGCGACCTGGCGTCGCAGGCGCATCGGGAACAGCGCGGTCGGGCCGAGCCCGGCGTCGACCGAGCCGACCCGCAGCACCCGGGCGACCTTGGCCGCACTGCCGCCGAGGAGCATGGCCGACAACAGCGGGACCTGCGCCTCCCGGATCTCGGTCAGGACGTGGGACCACATCGTCAGCGGCCCATCGTGATCGTCGCGTTGAAGCAGCCCCGTTCCAGTTCACCGCCGAGCGCGATAAAGCTGGCCAGGGTGAGGTCCGCGACCCGGCCGCGCGGGGAGGTGCCGCACGTGACGCAGCGGTCGTTGAACAGCCGGGCCATGGCCGCGCACCCGGTCACCGGCAGTACGCAGGAGCCGCCGGTGCAGTCGTTGCGGATCCGCAGCAGGCTCCCGACGGCGAGGTAGGGCAGGCGCGCGAACCGGGGCGCGGCCGAGTCCGCGATCGGGTCTTCGGCGCATCCCGCCTCCGGGTCCAGCGCGGGATACGACACGCCGAGCAGTCCGGGCCGTTCCTCGAACGGCTCATGCCAGGTGGCCGAGCCGCTGATCGCGCTCGGCACGTGGCCGGAGACCATGGGCGCAGACGGCAGCCGGTCCACCGGGTAGGCGGGCTGGGACGTCCCCGGAATCCGGGCCTGCAGTGCCCCGGACTGCCTGAGCCCGATCACGTCGATGAGGAACCCGGGCTCCAGCGTGGGGAAGCGGACCTGGATCCGGGCCCTCGAACCGTACGGGATCGTCACTAACTGGCGCGGCCTGGTCTTGCCCTCGTCGACGAGCAGGCCTCCGGAATCGCGCTCGACGATGACGCCGGTCACCCGGCCGATGTTGGCCCAGATCCGGTCGGCGACCCCGTGCTGTGAACGATCCAGCCGGACCACCGCCTGGTCGCCCGGCTGCAGGGCGGCCGGGTCCAGCGGGCCCCCGCGCCAGGACGTGGCCCGGGGGGTCAGCGCGATCCGCTGCTCGCTGCCGCCGCTGGCGCTGTTGCCGATCACGAGCACGTGCGGGCTGACGTCGTGCACGATGCCGGTGACGGTCCGGGGCAGCCGGGAGGCCGCGGGCAACCCGGCCGGGCCGGCGCCGGCCGCCTCGCCGACGGGAGCGTCCTGCCGGCCGAACACCGCGGCCTTCAGCATCGGCCGCCGCGACGTGCGCACCGTGGTCTGCGTGCCCGCGAAGCGATCGCAGCACTGGTGATCCCGGCGAACCTCCAGCATCGGCCCTCCCCTGCCGGACCGTCCGCCCGGCCCGTGCCCTCGTCCGGGCGCCCATGACCATGCTTACCTGGCCTGGCCCGCCCCACGTCAAGCGGTTCTGGCCTTTTCCCGCCGAGGTCATGCATATACGTCGCCGCGGCGAGGCCGTCTGTCCCGCACCGATCCGTATCCGCCAAGGCGACTCACCGTTACCGGGGGTAGCGGTCTGTTAACTGTGCTCGGTCGGTACCGTTGTCATGTGAGCGTCGGGGGCAATCACTTCGTGGCGGCAGCGTGCCCGGAACCCGGGGGCCAGGCAGGGTGGGACACCGCAGGCGATGACCAGGAAGACGGCGGCGTACCAGGCGCCTCGAGCGACCCCGGCCCGCGCCTTCACGGCCCGCGCGACCGTGGTTCGCCCCGCCGTGAGCCCGCCGCGGTGCCTGCCGCCCGGACCGCCCGGACCGCCCGGCCGGTCTTCGACGATCCCGGTTTCCGGGACTACGTGACCGAGCGCAGCCGGTCGCTGCTGCGCACCGCCTACCTGCTGACCGGCAATCGCGCCGACGCCGAGGACCTGGTGCAGGCCGCCCTGGCCAAGACCTACCTGGCCTGGGACCGGATCGAGGACCGCAAGGCGCTGGACGGGTACGTCCGCCGGGCCATGGTCAACACCCATATCTCCTGGTGGCGCCGGCGTCGGCTCGAGGAGTACCCCACCGACGAGATACCGGACCAGGCCGTCGCCGATCACTCGGGCACCAGCGACCTGCAGGACACGCTGCGGCGCGCGGTGGACCGGCTTCCGCAGCGGATGCGGGCGGCCGTGGTGCTGCGCTACTTCGAGGACATGACCGAGGCGGAGGTGGCCGACGTTCTGGGGGTGAGCCTCGGGACCGTCAAGAGCACCGTCTCACGGGCCGTCGCCAAGCTGCGGATCGATGCCGAGCTCCAGCCCGAGTGAGCCGGCGCCTGGTGGCCCGCCATAAGGGCTGGTGACAGCCGGGGAGTGACGTATGGCTGCGAGCATGGCACTATCCCCCACAGGGATGTTCCGGCCGATCCGCGAGCGGGATAGCCGCCGGGCACTGAGGAGGCAGCCAGTGCAGAGCACGATGATGGATATTCCGCTGACGGTGCAATCGCTGATGCGCTACGGCATGTCGGTGTTTGCCGACCGCGAGGTGGTGACCTGCACGTCATCGGGCACACGGCGGCAGACCTACGGCGCGACAGGGGTCAGGGCCGCCCGCCTGGCGAACGCGCTGCGCAGCCTGGGCGTGGACGGCGACCAGCGCGTGGCCACGCTGATGTGGAACAACGCCGAGCACCTCGAGGCCTACCTGGCCGTCCCGTCCATGGGCGCGGTGCTGCACACGCTGAACCTGCGGCTCGACCCGCATGTCATCGGCTACATCGCCACCCACGCGGGCGACGATGTGATCATCGTCGACGCCACGCTGACGCCTCTTCTGGCGCAGGTCCTGCCGCACGCGCCGACGATCCGGCACATCCTCGTGACCCGATCGGAGGACGGAACGGACCGTCTCCCCGATCCTGGTCTCGAAGGCGCCAGCCGTCAGGTGCATTCCTACGAGGACCTGCTCGCCGCCCAGCCCGACTCGTTCGACTGGCCCGGCCTGGACGAGCGCTCCGCCGCGGCCAT
>JASIJN010000225.1 GCA_030050125.1 Streptosporangiaceae bacterium
CACCTTTGTCGGGGCCGGCCTGTCGCTGCCGACCGCGGAGATGGACGACGAGTCGGACGACCTGATGCCCGCCGCCCTGGCCGAACGCGACGACGAGACCGAACTGCTGGAGGCCGCCGGATGACCGCGGGAAGCCCCGCCGACCAGCTGCCGCGGGTCAACGGCACGGAGGTCGCCGACGGCGGGCGGCTCACCGTCGCGGGCGGGCGGCCACACGCGGCGCGCACGGTCGCCGCGCTCTGTGAGCAGTTCGCCGAGGTATGCGAGTCGGCGGTCGACCCGCTGGAGATCGCCAGCGCGCTGGAGCTCGAGGGCCTCGGCGACCAGGCGGCCAAGGTCCGCTACGGCTACCGCGACGTGTTCGCGCTGGCCCAGGACATGTACTTCAGGGTGCCGCGGCAGCCCGCCGAGCCGGAGGTGCCACCGGATCCGTGGCGCGGGAGCGGCGGGGTCCGCCCGGCCGTGCACAGCCTGCTCTACGCCCTGCCGGGGGTGTGCTTCCCGGCCGCGGTGGCGCTGCTCATCGGCGGGGGCGTGGAGGTCACGCTGATCGTGGCGCTGCTCGCCGCGTGGTCGCTGGGCCAGGGACTGGCCTACCTCGGCTACACCCGGCTGGGCCGGACCCTGGACATGGGCCAGACCAAGCGGGTGCTGCGGGTCGGCCTGGCGATCGGGCTCGCGGTGATCGTGCTGGCCATGGCCGGGACCGGGCGGGTGGTGCACGCGCCCACCTCGGCGTTGCTGTTCGGCGCGGGCGAGGGCGTGTACATGCTGGGCGCGGGCGTGCTGCTGGTGCTGGGCGCGGAGCTGTGGCTGGCGCTCGCCCTGGCTCCCGGCGTGCTCGGCAGCGCCGCGTTCTTGTTCCTTGGCCGGCCGCCGCGCCTGCAGCACCCGCTGTGGATCGGGCTGGCCGCCACCCCGCTGCTCGCGCTGCTGATCGCCGTGATCTGCACCCGCGGGCCCGGCTCCGGCGGCGCGCTGTTCCTGCGCCAGGAGTGGATCGGCACGATCCCCGCGGTCGGGTTCGGGCTGGTCGCGGCCGGCCTGCTGATCTTCCCGGTGGCCGCGGGCCCGCGCGGCCACGGCGGCATCAACGTCGGGGCGCTGCTGGCCGCGCTGCCGCTCTCGCTGAGCATGGGCGCGGCCGAGGGCTGCCTGCTCTGGTACCGGCGGCGCACCCAGCGGCTGCTGCGCACGATCAGGGACATCCGGGCGTTCGGGCTCCGGGCGCGGCTGATCCTGCTGGCCGCGGTGACGATGTACCTGTCCGCCGCCGTGGTGCTGATGGCGGCCACGGTCGAGGTCGCCGGCAAGACCGGCCTGGCCCGGCCGCAGCTGGCCTACCTGCCGCAGCTCGGGGCGTACCTGGCCCTGGCCGCGGCCATGTTCCTCGCGCTGATGCTCCAGGCCTTCGGCTCGCGGGTTTTCCCGCTGGTCGCCTGCTGCTTCGCGCTAGCCTTCGAGATCGTGTTCCGCGATTTCGGGGTGCTGGCCCAGATCGTGGCGTGCACGGAACTGCTGATCGTGGTGGGCGGGTTCGCGGCCATCGTGCTGGCCCGGACGGTTCGGCATGCCTACTAGACGCGCGCTCGCGGGCCGGCCCGGCCCCGAGTCCGAGCGTTAAAGAATCCGGTCAGAAAAGAATTCAGGGAGGACCCACCCATGACGGATATTGCCGCGGTCACCGGCGCGGAAGGCTTCATCGGATCCCATCTGGTCGAGGAGCTCGTGCGGCGCGGGTACCGGGTCAGGGCGATGGTCCTGTACAACATGTGGAGCTCGACCGGGTGGCTCGAGACGGTCGCTCCCGAGGTCAGCGAGCAGGTGGACGTGGTGTTCGGCGACGTGCGCGACCCGGCGACCGTCCGCGAGCTTGTCGAGGGCGCGTCGGTCGTGTACCACCTGGCCGCGATCGGCTCGGTGCCCTACTCCTACAGCGCCCCCCGGTCGTTCATCGACACCAACACGATCGGGACCATGCACGTGCTCGAGGCCGCCCGCGCCTGCCGGACCCCGCGGGTGGTACACACCTCGACCAGCGAGACCTACGGCACGGCGCGCACGGTGCCGATCAGCGAGTCCCACCCGCTGCAGGCGCAGTCGCCGTACGCGGCCTCCAAGGTGGCGGGCGACAAGCTGGCCGAGTCCTACCACCTGAGCTTCGGGATGCCCGTGGTCACGCTGCGGCCGTTCAACACCTTCGGCCCGCGCCAGTCGACCCGGGCCGTGATCCCGCAGATCATCACCCAGCTGGCCAGCGGCTCCAAGCAGCTGATGCTGGGCGCGCTCGATCCGACCCGGGACTTCTCCTACGTCCTCGACACCGTCGGGGCGTTCATCACGCTCGGCGAGGCGCCGGCGTCGGCGGTGATCGGCGAGCTGTTCAACTGCGGTCCGGGCGACGACATCGCGATCGGCAAGCTGGCTGAGGATATCGCCAGACTTATGGGGGTCGATGCCGATATCGTGGAGGACCCGAAGCGGCTGCGTCCCAAGGACTCCGAGGTGATGCGGCTGGTGTGCGACGCGACCAAGCTGCGCGAGCGCACCGGGTGGCGACCTCGGTACACCAGGGACGACGGGCTGCGCGAGACCATTGACTGGTTCCGCGAGCCCGCTAACCTGGCCCGGTTCAAGGTCGGCGAGTACCACCAGTAGTCGGGAGGAGAGACCGGCGCGATGCGGCTGCTGATCCTCGGCGCGAGCGGGTTCCTCGGAGGCCACCTCTGGCGTCAGGCCACGGCGGCCGGCGTCGAGGTGATCACCGCGGGCCGGTCCCCGATGCCGCGGTCGCCCGCGCACCACCGGCTGGACCTGGCGAGCGGTGACCCCGGCCCGGTCGCGGACATCATCGCCTCGGTGGCGCCGGACGTGATCGCCAACTGCGCGGGCGCGACCGTCGGCGCTGCGGACGCGCTGGCCGCGGCCAACATCACCGGTCCTTACACGCTGGTCAGGGCGATGCAGCTGGCCGGGACGCCGGTCCGGCTCGTGCACCTGGGCTCGGCGGCCGAGTATGGCGGCGCCGAGCCTCCGCGGCCGCTCGACGAGTCGGCGCCGCCGCGGCCTGGCGCGCTGTACGGCGCCACCAAGCTGGCCGGCACCCGTCTGGTCGAGCTGGGCCGGGCCGCCGGGCTCGATGCCGTGACGCTGCGGGTGTTCAATCCGGTCGGGGCCGGGGCGCCGGACGCC
>JASIJN010000226.1 GCA_030050125.1 Streptosporangiaceae bacterium
TAGATCAGCGGGTTGATCAAGACGATGGTCTGCAGCCAGTGCCACCCGCCGACGGTGACCGGCGCCAGCTTGGTCCATGAGTAGTACGTGCCGCCGAGGAACGTGATCGGCAGGATGATGAAGCCGAACATCAGCCCGATGTTGCGCGGCTCGAAGCTGGTGCCGAGGACCAGCCCGAGGCCGGCCATGGCCACGCAAGCTAGGGGCACGAACGTGACGATCAGCCACCAGTGCAGGGTCAGGTGGGCGTGCACCCCGGGCGCGTGTACGACCGAGGCCATCGGCAGCACGATGATCGCGGAGAGCACGCCCTGGGCGGCGCCGGAGAGCACCTTGGCGATGGCCACCAGCCAGATCGGGCAGGGCGCCTGGACCCGGTCCTCGATCTCCCTGGTGAACCCGAACTCTTGCGCCATGGCCAGCGCGATCGACTGCACGCCCTGGAACATGACCGAGATCCCGACCACGCCGGGCACCAGGATCGTGGCGAACGCGGACTCCTCCGCCGCGCCGTGCCCGCCGATGCCCTGGCCGATCTTCGGGAACACGTAGAGGAACACGAAGCACAGCAGGAACGGCTGGATGATCGTGCGCAGCACGAACTCCCACAGGTGCTTGCGCAGCACGACGAGGTCGCGCAGCATCAGCGCGCCCAGCGCGGTCCAGCTCGCGGCCGCGACCGAGCGGGTGGGGCCGCCGCCGATCCGCCCGGCCGGCGCCTGCGTGGTGAGAGTCGCGGCCATCAGTCCTCCCGCAGTTCCTTGCCCGTGAGGTTGATGAACACCGTCTCCAGGCTGGGCTCGGAGATCGACAGGTCGATGAGGTCGAAACCAGCGCCCTCGGCCGCGTCCACGATGCGCGGCACCAGGCGCTCGTTGCCCTTCACGTGCAGCTGAAGGACGCCGTCCACGACCCGGGTGCGGGTGACGCCGGCCACGTCGCGGGCGAGCGCCTCGGCCAGGCCGCCGAGGTCGCCGGCGGCCTTCACCGTGGCGACCGTGTCCGCGCCGATGCTCTGCTTGAGCGCGGCCGGCGTGTCCAGGGCCAGGATCCGGCCGTGGTCCATGATCGCGACCCGGTCGCAGAGCCGGTCGGCCTCTTCCATGTAGTGCGTCGTGAGCATGATGGTCTGGCCCTGGTCGTGCAGCTCGACCAGCAGGTCCCAGAGGGCGAGCCGGCTCTGCGGGTCCAGCCCGGCCGTGGGCTCGTCGAGGAACAGCACCGACGGGCGGTGGAAGATGGCCCGGGCCACCATCAGCCGCTGGGCCATGCCGCCGGACAGCGCGTAGACCGACGCCTTGGCCCACCGGGACAGCTGGAACTGCTCGAGCAGCTCGTCGGCGATCCGCCGGGAGGCCTTGGCCCCGATGCCGAACAGGCGCCCGTGGAAGTAGAGGTTCTCCCACACGGTGAGCTGGCGGTCGAGGGTGTTCTGCTGCGAGACGATGCCGCTCAGCTGCTTGGCCAGCGCGGGGTGCGCGGCGACGTCGACCCCGGCCAGGAACGCCCGGCCCGAGGTCGGCACCACGCGCGTGGTCAGGATGCCCGCGGTGGTGGTCTTGCCCGCGCCGTTCGGCCCCAGCAGGCCGAAGATCTCGCCGACTCGGACGTCAAGGTTGAGCTTGTCCACCGCGGCGAAGTCGGTGCCCGGGTAGACCTTGGTCAGGTCCTCGGTGTGGATGACCGAGTCCTCCGGATGGCCGGGCAGGCCGGCCGGACTCGTGGGGGCGGGTGCAGTGCTCATCGCCCCACATCGTAGCGTCGCCGACGGTCCGGGCCACAGGCCGCGGGCGGCGGGCGGGTCAGAGGGACCCGCCCGCCGCGGTCACCCCGGCCGAGCTGCAGACCGCCGTCGGCTGGCCGTTGGTCAGCTTGCAGATGGCCGCGGTGATCATGTTGGCCGCCCCGTCGATGTCCCTGGCCACCGGGCTGGACGGGTCGTGCATCGCCGTGGCGACCTGGGCCCAGCTCAGGCCGGCCAGCGCGCTCGGCAGGTACTGGGCCTGCGGCACCAGGTACCGGTTGCCGATGTCCACGAACGGGAACGAGCCGCCGTACTTGGCGAACAGGGCGGCCTGCTGCGCCGTGGGTTGCTGCAGGTAGGCATAGCCCGTCGGGGTGCTGGCGTCGGGCTGTTCGCTGTACCACTCCACCGGGACGAAGGCCAGGTAGTTGCTGGTGTAGTGGGCGTTGGCGAACGACAGCGTCGGCGTGTCCGGGTAGACGTCGGTCGGCGACGAGTGGATGAATTGCACCCCGGACAGGGTCCCGAACCGGCTGAGCGCGGCCGCGACCGCCCACCGCTCGGCGGCGCAGTACGGGCAGTACTCACCGCCGATGTAGAGCAGTTCCGGCTTGCCGTTCACGGTCAGCTCCGGCTGGCCGGTGATGGCCTTCAGGCCGGTCGCCGTGCCCGCCCCCACCGCGTCGAACGTGGCCGCCGGGACGCTGGAGACCTGCTGCGCGACCGCCGCGTCGGACACCGCGGCGCTCGCGCGGGCGGGCGACCGGGTCAGCTTGACCGTGATCAGCGCGATCACCACCGCGAGCACGACGGCCACGCTGCCACCGACGATGAGCGTCCTCCGGCGTCTCGCGGCCCGGCGGGCCTGCGCCCGCTGAGCCGCGACCTTCTCCCTGGCGCTCTGTCCCTTCCTCCGGTTGGCTTCGCCCATCGCGCCGCCCCTCCTCTCGTTGCCTGCCAGGCCGGCTCGCCCGTCTGCCTCCCGGGCCGGGGTGCCCGTCTGCCTCCCGGGCCGGGTTGCCCGTCTGCCTCCCGGGGCCGCCCGCCCATCCCTCTGCCTGCCCGCAAATTCATACTACTATCTGTGTACGTAGATAGTAGACTTCGTTCGGGCCGGAGCCGCCACGGCAGGCCCTTATGCTGGCGGCGAGGACGCGGAGGTGGCATGCGCGGGTTCGGTGAGCTGGAATCGGTGATCATGCACCGGGTGTGGGATCACGCCGGCCCGGTCACCGTGCGGGAGCTGTTCGAGGAGCTGCAGCAGGAGCGGGTCATCGCGTACACGACGGTGATGACCACCATGGACAACCTGCACCGCAAGGGATGGCTGACCCGGGTCAAGGAGGGCAAGGCGTACCGCTACACGCCGACCGCCAGCCGGGAGGAGTACAGCGCCCGGCTCATGCGCGAGGCCCTGGACGGCGGCGGGGACACCCAGGCGGTGTTGAGCCACTTCGTGGCCCAGATGGACGGGGAGGAGTCCGAGATGCTGCGCACGGTCGTGCGCCGCCTGACCGACCGGCAGCCCCGGTGAGGACCGCCCTGCCGCTGTTCGGCTACGCGCTCGGGCTGGCCTGGCTGGTTCCGGGCCCGTTGTCGCGGCTGACCGCGCCCGGCCTGCGCCCGCG
>JASIJN010000227.1 GCA_030050125.1 Streptosporangiaceae bacterium
TGTCCAGGCCCTGGGCCAGGCTCTCGCCGTAACCCTGCACCGCGAAGTCGACGATCGTGGTGGTGCCGCCCCAGGCCGCCGCCGCGGTGCCGGTGGCGAAGTCGTCCGAGGCGAAGGTGCCGCCGAACGGCAGCTCCATATGAGTGTGCACGTCGATCCCGCCGGGCATGACGTAGCGCCCGGTGGCGTCGATGACCGTGTCGGCGGCCGGGGCCCGCAGCCCTTCTGCCTGCCCGCGCTCTGTGGCCCACCCGCCCAGGCCCTTGCCGATGGCCAGGATGCGCTCGCCGTCGATGAGCACGTCGGCCTCGGCCATGTCGGTGGCCGTCACCACCGTCCCGCCCTCGATCAGCGTGGTCATGGCAGCTGCCGCGCCAGATCGCCGTAGGTCTCCGGCCTGCGGTCGCGGAAGAACTGCCAGGTGTTGCGTACCTCGCGGATCTCGTCCAGGTCGATGTCGGCCACCAGAACCTCGTCGTCGCTGTCGGAGGCCTGGGCGACGATCTTCCCGCGCGGGCTGCAGAAGTAGGAGGAGCCGTAGAACTTGTTCGGGTTGAGCGGTGCCTCCACGCCGACCCGGTTGCTGGCCGCGACCCAGAAGCCGTTGGCCACCGCGTGCGCGGGCTGCTCGAGCTCCCACAGGTACCGGGACAGCGACTCGACGGTCGCCGAAGGGTTGAAGACCAGCTCGGCACCCTTGAGGCCGAGCTCGCGGGCCACCTCGGGGAAGTGCCGGTCGTAGCAGATGATCAGGCCGATGCGGCCCACCGAGGTATCCCAGACCGGGTAGCCCAGGTTGCCCGGCTTGAAGTAGAACTTCTCCCAGAAGCAGGGCCCGACCTGCGGGATGTGGGTCTTGCGGTATTTGCCGAGCACCGTGCCGTCGCGCTCGATCACGCAGGCAGAGTTGTAGTAGACGCCCGGCTGCTCCTCCTCATACCAGGGCACGATCAGCACCACGCCATGCTCGCGGGCCACCTCGCGCATCCGGCTGACGGTCGGCCCGTCTTCGGGTTCGGCCGTGGCGTACCAGCTGGGATCCTGCTCCGCGCAGAAATACGGGCCGTGGAAGATCTCCTGCAGGCCGACCACCTGAGCCCCCTGGCCCGCGGCGTCCGCGATCATCTTGATGTGCTTGTCGATCGCCTCCCGCTTGCCCATGTTGGCCTGCGCCTGGATCAGCGCCGCCCGGACCTTTCGCATCGGTGTCCCTCCTCGGCTCGTCACTGTGTGGCGCCTCGGGGAGACGACCACCCCGGGCCCCCCCGGAACGCGGGGATGATCTCGCTGCCGAACCCGCTGATCAGCGACCTCGGGTCGTCGACCATCGAGTAGATGTTGAACTGATGCACGCCCAGCTCGCTCAGCTGGCCCAGCTTCGCCCGCACCTGCTCGGCGGAGCCGAGCACGCAGAACCTGTCCACCACGTCGTCGGTCACGAACTCCGCGTTCTGCGATCCGGTCCGGCCGTGGTGGGCGTAGTCGTAGCGCTCGCGGGCCGCGATGTACTCGGTCAGCTCGGCCGGGAGCTCGGCGTCGTGGTAGCGCTTCACCAGGTCGACCACGTGGTTCGAGACCAGGGCCGGGAACCAGCGCACCTGGTCGCGGGCATGGGCGAGGTCATCGGACAGATAGGCCGGCGCCGCGGCCATCACCTTGATGTCGGCGGCCCCGCGGCCGGCCTGCTCGGCTCCCTCGCGGACATACCGCAGCGCCCATTCGATGATGAAGGGGTCGGCGAGCTGGAGGATGACGCCGTCGGCGACCCGCCCGGCGCAGCGCAGCGCCTGCGGACCGTACGCGGCCACCCAGACCGGCAGCGGGCGCCCTTCGGACCACTTGAGCTGCACCGCGGTGCCGTCGATGTCGACCTCACGCCCCTCGGCCAGGTCGCGGATGATCCGGCAGGCGCGCTCCAGCGCGGCGACGCTCACCGGGGTGCGGCCGAGCACCCGCTGCGCGGAGTCGCCGCGGCCGATCCCCATCTCCATCCGGCCGCCTGAGATCTCGTTCAAGGTGGCCATGACGGAGGCGGTGACCGTCGGGTCCCTGGTCACCGGGTTGGTGACGCACGGCCCGATGTGTATGTCGGTCGTGCCCGCCGCCATCAGGGCGAAAATGGGATAGACCTCCTGCCACAGGACGTGGCTGTCCCAGATCCACGAGTGGCTGAAGCCGTTCTGCTCGGCCAGGACCGTCCGGCCGACGATCTCAGCTACCGGAGGATCGGCCATGAACGTGACACCGAAGCTCAGCACCGCCCACCCCACATCACATCGCTTCCGCGATACTCCCGCATTGTTGCCGTCTGTGAAAGGGCGCCGTCCTCGCGGCCCCGGGGCGACGGCGACCCGTCGCCCGGATGCCCGGAAACGTAGAACGACTCGAAGCCGCACGCCTCGGCGTGCCGGGCCAGCGCGGCCATCTGACCCGGGTCGGCGCCGTAGACGGCCGTGTCGTATGGACCCCGGGCTACCGGCCGGTGAACCGGGGCGGGCGGCGCTCGGTGAAGGCCAGGACGCCCTCGGCGAAGTCGCCCGAGCCGGCCATCTCCTGCTGCAGGTGCGCCTCGAACTCGAGCTGGTCGTCCATCCGGTCGTACAGCCACCGGTTGAGCTGGCGCTTGATGCCCGCGTACGACCTCGTCGGGCCCTCGGCGAGGCGCGCGACGAGCTCGTCGGACTGGGCGGCGAACTCCTCGTCCGGCCAGGCCCGGTTGATCAGGCCCCAGTCCACCGCCTGCCGCGCGCCGAGCCGCTCCCCGAGCATCGCCAGCTCGGCAGCCCGCGCGAAGCCCACCCGGGAGGGAACCAGCAGCGACGAGCCGCCATCCGGCACCAGGCCGATGTTCACGAACGCCAGCAGGAAGTAGGCGGACTCGGCCGCGACGACCAGGTCACAAACGAGGGCCAGGGACAGGCCGATCCCGGCCGCCGGGCCGTTCACCGCGCTGACCACGGGCTTGGCCATCCGGCGAATGCCAACCAGGATCGGGTGGTAGCGGCCGGTGAGCCGGGCGAAGACGTCGGGCGGCCCGGACTGCTCCGTTCGCCCGGGCTCCCTGAGATCGGCGCCGCTGGAGAACGCGCGGCCCGCGCCGGTGATCAGCACGGCCCGGACCTCGGGGTCGGCGGCGCTGGCGTTCACGGCGGCGAGCAGGTCGGAGCTGAACTGGTCGTTCCACGCGTTGAGCCGGTCGGGCCGGTTGAGCTCGATTTTCGCGGCCCCGCCCCGGCGGTAGTAGTTGATCGTCTGGTACCCGTGAGCAAGCTCGTAGTCGGTCACGGCAGCATGCTAACGAGCCGGACTCGCGCAGAACGAGACGTGACGTTCCGACGTGCAATGTGCCAGCTTCTTCCGTGCCAGCTTGCTCTATGCGTGCGCTGGGTCATCGCTCCGCGGGCGGATGACCGGCCTGGCCGCGCAGCCGCTCCAGCGCCTGGCGGGCCTGACGCTGCCTGTTCCTGGCCCGCCGGGCCTGGTTCCTGGTGTCGGCCAGGCCGCGGCGGGCGTCGGCGAGCTGCTCTTCCAGCGTCTGGACGGCCCGCTCCAGGTCACGCTCGGCCGCGGTGGCCTCGTCGG
>JASIJN010000228.1 GCA_030050125.1 Streptosporangiaceae bacterium
CCTGGGTGGCGTGCGGCAGCACCGACCCGTTCGAAGCCGTCACCGCGGTGCTCCGCGCCCGGCTGCGGCGCCTCACCGGCCGGCCGGTGGCCGGCGGCATCGAGCCCGGCTGCCACGACGATGCGTTCTGGGCCCGCAGCGCCCCGTCCGGCCTGGAATTCCTGGGCAGCCACCTCGCGCCGGCCGGCGCCGCGCAGGCAACGGACTAAGCCAAAGAGGGACGCCTGCATCCAGGCGTCCCTCCGTCCGTTGGGGCCAGCCGCGTCCCCTCAGGTGAGCGCGGGTTCGCGAACCGGGATCATCAGGTCGTGCCCCACCTCCGCGGCGAGCACGTCGTTTTCCTCGTGCAGCCTGGCAAGCTCGGCTTCGAGATCACGTACTCGCTGTTGCAGACGGCGCATCTCTGAGACCATGCGAGGATCCGGGCCGCCGACGTGGCCATATAGAGCCTTCGCCATTTTGTGAGGTCCTCCACACTGAGTGACCAGAGTGGGCGCGCATGCATAGACGCGGAAGAAGCGCAGCCCTGCGCGCGGGTAACAAAACCATGGTCCCACTGCGACGGGTATCCGGTCAAGTTGACGATTGCCCAGGTCAAGGGCTTATGCGACGGTGCGCAGGCCGCGATGAGGGCGTGAGCGGCTATCTCTCGGCGAATCCGGACAGGTCGCCGCGCGGCTCGTCCCACCGGTGCGTCACCTGCACCACGCGCCCTGGGGCCTCGGCGCTCTCGAGCAGGGCGAGCAACTCACAGCAGCTTGCCTTGGTGCCTTCGGCGATCACCCGGACCCGCCCGTCCTCGAGGTTCTCCGCCCAGCCGGCCAGGCCGAGCTCCAGCGCACGGGACCGCGCCCACCAGCGGAAGCCGACGCCCTGGACCCGGCCCTCCACCCAGGCGGTGAGCCGGGCCTGGTCGCCCGCGATCACGGCCTCGCCCGCGGGCGGGGCTGGCACCTCGGGCAGCTGAACGCCGACCTGTTCATGAACGGCTCGCGCCGCACCGGCGTCCCGCAGCGCGGGCACGGGAGCCCCTCCCGCCCGTACACGTTGAGCGACTGCTCGAAGTACCCGCTCTGCCCGTTCACGTTGACGTACAGGCTGTCAAACGTGGTGCCGCCCGCGCTGAGCGACTCGGCGAACACCTCGTTGACCGAGGCGAACAGGCTGGTGATCGCGGCGGGCCGCAGCTGCTGGGCCTCCCGGGCCCAGTGGATCCGCGCCCGCCACAGGGCCTCGTCGGCGTAGATGTTGCCGATGCCGCTGACCAGCGACTGGTCGAGCAGAGCGCGCTTGATCCCGGTGCGGCGGGCCCGGATCCTGGCCGTCACGGCGGCCAGGTCGAACGCGGGCTCCAGCGGATCGGGGGCGATGTGCGCGATGGCCGCGGGCAGCACCGCTCCCCCCGGCGCCAGCGACAGGTGACCGAAGGTCCGCTGATCGCTGAACCTCAGGTCCGGCCCCGCGTCGGTGAACGTGATGCGGACCCTGACATGGGGGGTCAGCGGACGGGACGGGTCACCGACCAGCAGTTGGCCGCTCATGCCGAGGTGTGCGAGCAGCGCGTCATCGCCGACCGGCAGCCACAGGTACTTCCCGCGGCGCAGGGCACCGGTGATCTGGCGTCCCTTCACGGCGGCGACGAAATCCTCCGGGCCGGCCAGGTGCCGGCGCAGGGCGCGCGGGTGCAGCGGCTCGACCGTGTCGATGGTGCGGCCAACGACATGCTGCTCGAGACCACGCCGGACGACCTCGACCTCTGGGAGTTCGGGCACGTCAGCTCCGCAGCCCAGGGTCGGGACCCTCGGCGGCCTCCCTCTCGGAGCTGCCGCCCTCCGCCGCGGCCTCCTCCGCGCCGGGCGCCGCGGCCGGGCCGGGCTTCGCGGCGTCCCCGTTGCCGGCGCTCTCGGCCGAGTGGCCCTCGGTGATCGACGTCCAGGCCGCCTCGGCGGCCTGCTGCTCGGCCTCCTTCTTGGAGCGGCCCTCGCCCTCGCCGTAGGTTCGCCCGGCGATCCTGACCGAGGCACGGAACGACTTCTGGTGGTCCGGGCCGCTCTCCTCCACGTGGTATTCGGGCACGCCCATGATCTCCGCGGCGGTGAGCTCCTGCAGCGACGTCTTCCAGTCCAGGCCCGCGCCCAGCCGAGCCGAGCGGGCGATAACCGGGTCGAACAGCCGGTGCACCAGCGCGTCGGCCTCGCCGAGCCCGCGGTCGAGGTAGACGGCCCCCAGCACGGCCTCGAGCGTGTCCGCCAGTATCGACGACTTGTCCCGACCGCCGGTGCCTTCCTCCCCCTTGCCCAGCCGCACGTAGGACCCCAGCTGCAGCCCCCGGGCGACCCCGGCCAGCGCGCGCATGTTGACCACGGCCGCCCGCAGCTTGGCCAGCTGCCCTTCGGGCAGATCGGGATACTCGCGGAAAAGCGTGTCGGTGACGATCAGCCCGAGCACCGAGTCGCCGAGAAACTCCAGCCGCTCGTTGGTGGGCAGCCCGCCGTTCTCGTACGCGAACGACCGGTGGGTCAGGGCGCGCTCGAGGAGTTCCGCGCCGAGTGGCACCCCGAGGGCATCCTGCAGCTCGGCCGTCCCGGCCCTGGCGGTGTCGGGAATCGCCGCACCGCCGTCACCTGATGCGCCACTCACGCTTCCCTCCTTTCCGCTGCACGCGAGTCAGCCGAGCCGCTCGTTCCAACCGCGTCAGGAGGGGTTGATCACCTGGCGGCGATTGTAGGTGCCGCATGTGGGACAGGCCGTATGGGGCAGCTTGGGGTCACGGCACTGCGGGCAGGTCACCAGCTGGGGGGCCGTGGTCTTCCACTGGGCCCGGCGCGACCTGGTGTTGCTGCGCGACATTCTCCTCTTGGGGACCGCCACGTCAGCGCTCCTTCCTTGTCTCCCGCACGGGCGTCCCGTCCGGTGTCAGATCTATGCCTGCCTCGGCATGGCCGTGCCCGGCTCCCGCGTCAGCCAGCCGCACGCCGCACTCGGAGCACAGCCCCGGGCAATCCTCGGCGCACAGCGGCGCGAGCGGCAGCTCGAGCACCAGCGCGTCACGCACGGCCGGCTCGAGGTCGAGCAGGTCTCCGTCCAGAAGATACCCGTCGGCTTCGTCGTCGCCGGCTTCGTGGGTGAACAGCTCAGTAAACCGGACCTCAGCCGATGAGGCGAACATATCAAGGCAACGCGCGCACTCGCCGACGAGCGGCGCGCGCACCGTGCCCGTCACCAGCACGCCATCGGTGACCCGCTCGAGCTGGACGTCCAGCTCGAGCTCGGCTCCCTCCGGGACGCTGACCAGCTCGACCCCCAGGCTCGCCGGGGCCGGGGCGGTCCTGCTCACGGATCGCGCGGCAGCCGGGCCGAGGGTCCGGGCATCGAAGACCAGCGGCAGACGCGGGTCCAGTCGCTTGGAGTGGTGGCGGTTTGCGTGTGGCATGGCAGACAGAGCTACTAGTGGGGTATCGGGCGGTTAGCATACCTGGCGGTCTGCGAGAAGCCCAAGTTATACGAGCCGAGCCGGTGCGGCCGGGCTGGGCCGGCGCCGCCGGGCTGGGCCGGCGCCGCCGGGCT
>JASIJN010000229.1 GCA_030050125.1 Streptosporangiaceae bacterium
CGGCTCGACTTCGGCTGCGTGTGGATCAACACCCACATCCCGCTGGTCGCCGAGATGCCGCACGGCGGGTTCAAGCAGTCCGGCTACGGCAAGGACCTGTCCATGTACGGGTTCGAGGACTACACGCGCATCAAGCACGTGATGTCGTCGCTCGACTGAGGCGGGCCGGCGCGTTCGGAAAATTCGCGAGGCCGACGCCCGCCTAGAACGGGTAGGCGGGCAGGTCGCCGCGGATCGTGACCCACTGGGTCTCGGTGAACGCCTCGAGGTTGGCGCGCGCGCCGCCCAGGCGCCCGCCGTTGCCGGACGCGCCGACGCCGCCGAACGGGATCGTCGCCTCGTCGGCCACGGTCTGGTCGTTGATGTGCACCAGGCCAGAGGGGATCCGCTCGGCGATCTCCATGCCCCGGTACACGTCCCGGGTCAGGATGCCCAGCGAGAGGCCGTAATCGGTGCCGGCGGCCAGCTCGACGGCCTCGTCGACGGAGTCGAAGCCGACCACGGGCGCCACCGGGCCGAAGATCTCCTCGGCGTAGGCCGGCGCCGACGTCGGCACGTCGGCCAGCACGGTCGGCCGGTAGAACAGGCCCTCGTAGGTCCCGCCGGTCAGCAGCGCGGCTCCCGCGTCAACGCTGGCGGTGACGATCCGGTGCACGTTGTCCCGCTGCCCTTCGTCGATCAGCGGCCCGAGCGCCACCTGCTGGGTGAACGGGTCACCGACCGGCAACCGCTCGGCCCGGGCCGCGAGCGCCGACGCGTACTCCTTGGCGATGGAGTGGTGCACCAGGTGGCGGCTGGTCGACATGCAGATCTGGCCCTGGTGGATGAAGGACCCGAACGCGCCGACGGACGTGGCCTGGTCGACGTCCACGTCGTCCAGGACGATCAGGGCCGAGTTCCCGCCCAGCTCCAGGTGCACCCGCTTGAGGTGCTCGCCGGCCAGCCGGGCCACCGCCCGCCCGGCCCTGGTGGACCCGGTGAACGCGATGATCCGGACGGCCGGGTCGGTGATCAGCGCCTGGCCCGTGTCGGCGCCGCCCGGCAGGACGTGCAGCACCCCGGCCGGCAGCCCGGCCCGCTCGAACATCTCGGCCACCAGCGCACCGCCGGTGACCGAGGTGCGCGGGTCGGGCTTGAGGATCACGGTGTTGCCCAGCGCGAGCGCGGGCGCGACCGAGCGGATGGACAAGATCGTGGGAACGTTGAACGGCGCGATGACGCCGACCACTCCGGCCGGCACCCGGCGGGCGAAGCTGAGCTGCGGCTGCGGCGTGCGGAGCAGCTCGCCGTAGGGCTGCGAGGCCAGCGCCGCGGCCTCATAGCACTCCTCGGAGGACACGTGCACCTGGAGGTCGCCCAGCGGCGGGATGGCACCGGTCTCGCGGGACAGCCAGGTCTTGATCTCATCGGCGTGCTCGGTCCACAGATCGCCGACCCGGCGCAGCACGGCCGCCCGCTCGCTGTACGGGACCGCTGCCCAGGAGCGCTGGGCCTCCCGAGCCGCCTCCGCCGCCCGGCGCACGTCGGCCGGGGTGGCGTGCCCGATCCGGCCCAGCTCGGCGCCGGTGGCGGGCTCGGTCACCGGGTAGTCGCCGCCGGAGCCCGGCACCCAGCCGTTCGAGTAGACCTTGCCATGCCAGGTGCCCGTGTCCAGCAGTCCCATGGACGATCCCTCGCCTTCGGCCGTTTGGCGGCGTTCTTGTAGTCCGATCATCCCCGGCGACGGGCCCGGCTTGTCAACCGCTTCACGAAGTATCCGGCGGGGCCGTCCCTTTATTAACGCTCCGGCCCGGGGTCGAGCAGGGCGGCCGCGTTGTCATGCAGCAGCGCCGCCAGCTCGGCGTCACCGAAGCCGAGGCCGGCGACGGCCGCCAGCGCCGCCACCGGGTCGTCGAGCGGGTAGTCGCTCCCGAACAGCACGCGGTCGATGCCGACCTTGCGCAGCACCCAGACCAGCTGCTCGGCGAGCGGCCCGCCGGCCAGCAGGCCGGCGACGACCGAGACGTCCACCCAGACCTGCCGCCGCCACCACGGGTAGCGGGCCAGCATCTCGTAGACGAGGAGCTGCGGGAACGATGGCCCGTGCGCGTGAGCCAGGATCAGCCGGGCCTCGGGCACCGCCATTGCCAGCTGGACGAACTTGCCCGGCTGGTTCGCGTCCCAGGGCGCGTAGGCGTCGAACAGGACGGGCAGGCCCACGTCGGCCGCGCGGCGCACGACCGCCGCGACCGCGTCGTCGGCCACGTCGAAATCCTGGGTGTTCGGGTGCAGCTTGAGCCACCGGCACCCCTCCCCGGCCACCCGCTCGATCTCGGCCAGCGCCTCGGCGCCGTCGCCGGGATGCACCGAGCAGACCGGAAAGAAAAAGCCCTCCGAGTCACGGGCCAGGCCGAGGACGGCATCGTTCTGCCGCCGGGTGCGCGGCAGGTCGGCCAGCGGCGCGATGGCCAGGGCCGCGGCCCGGGCAATCAGGGAACCCGCGACCCGGCGACGATAGTCCTCCGGCGGGTGCGGTTCGCCGATCTGGCCCTCGGGGTAGAGCATCGGGTGGGTGTGCGCATCGATCACGGGCCCGTCATACACCAGGCGGTCACCTCCGTGGCTTTGCACATGATCATCGCCGGTCGGGCCGGCCGCCTGTCAACTGATTCACGACAGATTCGCCCCAGTAAGATCGGGCGGGTGCTGGACGACGCCGAAGTCAACCGGATACTCGTGATCGCCGCGCACCCCGATGACGTGGATTTCGGTGCCGCGGGGACGGTCGCTCGCTGGACCGACGCCGGGATCAAGGTCATTTACTGCATCGTCACCGACGGCGAGGCGGGGGGCAGCGACCGCGGCCTATCGCGGCCCGACATGGCCACCCTGCGCCGCGGCGAGCAGACCGCGGCCGCCGACCAGGTGGGCGTGCGCGACCTGGTCTTCTTCGGCTACCCGGACGGCCGGGTGGAGGCCACGCTCGGCCTGCGCCGGGACATCGCCCGGGTGATCAGGCAGGT
>JASIJN010000230.1 GCA_030050125.1 Streptosporangiaceae bacterium
GGGCGGCCGAGCTCGGCGCCGGCGAGATCCTGCTGAACTCGATGGACGCCGACGGCACCAAGGGCGGGTTCGACCTGGACCTGATCCGGGCGGTGCGGGCCGCCGTGAACGTCCCGGTGATCGCCAGCGGCGGCGCGGGCCGGGCGGCCGACTTCGCCCCGGCCGTGGCGGCGGGCGCGGACGCGGTGCTGGCGGCCAGCGTGTTCCACTTCGGCGAGATCACGGTCGGCGAGGTGAAGGACTCGCTGCGCGCGGCCGGCCATCCGGTCCGGTGACGCGGTCGCTCAGGCCGGGGTGACCCCGAGGATCCCGGCGTCGAAGCAGGTCCGGTCCCCGGTGTGGCAGGCCGCCCCGGCCTGGTCCACCTTGACCAGCACCACGTCGGCGTCGCAGTCGAGCGCGACCGACTTCACCCGCTGGATATGGCCGGAGGTCTGGCCCTTCACCCAGTACTCCTGGCGGCTGCGCGACCAGTACGTGCACCGTCCCGTGGTCAGCGTGCGGTGCAGGGCCTCGTCGTCCATCCAGCCCAGCATCAGCACCTCGCCGGTGTCGTACTGCTGGGCGATGGCCGCGATCAGGCCGTCGGGGTTCCGCTTCAGCCGCGCGGCGATCTTCGGGTCGAGGCCGGACTCGCCGGTCGCGACCCGGGCCGCCGGGTTACTCGTGCTCACCCGACCTAGCCTCACACGTCGCCCGGGCGAATCCGCGCGCGGGCCGGGTCCTGACCCGGACCGGGGTGCCTAACCCGGGCCGGATCCCTGATCGGCCGGGTGATCGATGTCCACCGGCGGCAGGTCCTGTATCTGCTGCTTGGTCAGGCTGACCGCGATGCCGTCGTCGACCTTGGTCACGGCGCGGATCGGGATGGACACCTCCTTCTTGCCCCACAGGTGGCCCTCTTGCAGCAGCACGTGCGTGACGTGGTGGTTGCTCGGCTCGATGACCAGCCCCTGGACCCGCCCGATATGGCCGTCGACGGCATGGACCCGGTCGCCGCGGCGCACCTCCACCTCACCGAGCGGCACCGTGTCGTAGGTGACGGTCTGCGAGACCCCTTCCAGGCCGAGGTCCATGCTGTCGGGCACGCTGCCCAGGCCGTAGAAGGGCCAGGCCAGCACCTGATGCGTGCCGTAGGCCTCGTAGCCGCGTGTTCCGGGCACGAACTGGGTCTCCTCGGCGGGATCGAGCTTGGCGAACTCCTCCAGGGTGCACCGGATCCTGATCGTGCCGCCCGCGGCGTCGACGGGATCGACCAGGTCGATCGGCACCAGCCGGGCCAGCCCGACGCGGCCCTTGGGCTCGACCACCAGGTGAGTGAGCGTGCGCGCGACGGGGTCGACGACCTCGCAGCGCACCTGGCCGCAGTCTCCGTCGGTGCAACTGGCCTCGGCTCCGATCATGAACGGCGTCTCTGCCACGGCGATCCCCTCTCGGCGAGCGAGCGATTACCTGAACCGTACGGCTTCACCCCCGGCGCAGCGGCACCGGCCGGGAATTAAGTACATTCTGTGGCGTGACTGCCGTGACCCCCAAGCCACGCATGTCCCAGGCCGCCCAGCCGTCGCGCCGCGCGATCCTGCGCACCGGCGTCGGCGGCGCCATCGCCTCGCTGGCCGCCGTCGGCTGCGGGTCTGGCTGGACCGGGACCGGCTTAACGGCATCGCAGGGCGCGCCGTCGGCCCGCACCTATTCGTTCAACCGCGGCTGGCTGTTCAGCGGCTACGCCGAGGGGTCCGCTGATCCCCGGTACGACGACAGCGCTTTCGCCGGTGCCACGCTGCCGCACACGGTCACGCCGCTGTCCTGGAGCGAGTGGGAGCCGGACACGTGGGAAGCGGTCTGGATCTACCGCAAGCACTTCACCGTGCCCGGCCACCGCGGCGCGCGCGTGCTGGTCGACTTCGACGGCGCGATGACGAACGCGACCGTGGTGATCAACGGCACGGCGCTCGGCACCCATCAGGGCGGGTACCTGCCGTGGTCGGCCGAGCTGACCGGCTACCTCGCGGACGACGACAACGTCCTGGCCGTGATCGTGGACTCTCGCTGGCTGCCGGTGCCGCCCGACGGAGCCCCGGGCGGCGCGTGGGCCGTGGACTACCTGCAGCCGGGCGGCATCTACCGTGACGTCAGGCTGCGGGTGGTGCCGCAGGTGTTCGTGGCCGACGTGTTCGCCCGGCCGGTCGACGTGCTGTCCTCCGCCCGGAGCGTCCGGGTGCAGGTCACGATCGACTCGGCGGCGCAGCGCCGCGACCAGGTCCAGGTCGTGGCCGAGCTGCTGGACGGATCGGTCCCGGTGGCCTTGGCCTCGACCAATGCCAGGATCGACGGCCCGGGGACCGCCGCCGTGACCCTCTCGATCACCGGGATCGATGACGTGACGCTGTGGTCGCCGGACACGCCGCACCTGTACACGGTCCGGGTGACGCTGACCCCGTCCGACGGGCCGTCGCACATCGTCGAGGCCACGACCGGGTTCCGGGAGGCGGTGTTCCTGGCCGACGGCTTCTACCTCAACGGGGAGCGCCTGAAGATCTTCGGCCTGAACCGGCATCAGCTCTTTCCCTATGTCGGCATGGCCGGCCCGGCCCGGCTGCAGCGGCGCGACGCGGAGATCCTCAAGTACGAGCTGAACTGCAACATGGTCCGCTGCTCCCACTATCCGCAGTCGCCGTACTTTCTTGACGCCTGCGACGAGCTCGGCATCATGGTCTGGCAGGAGCCGCCCGGCTGGCAGTACGTCGGCGACGCGGCCTGGCAGGAACTGGTCCTGCAGAACGTGCGGGACATGGTGGTCCGGGACCGCAACCGCCCGTCGCTCATCGTGTGGGGCACCCGGCTGAACGAGACCGCGGACTATCCCGAGCTGTACGGGCTGGCCCGGCAGCTCGCCTACGAGCTGGACGGCAGCCGGCAGACGAGCGGCGCGATGAGCGCGCACTCGACAGATGGCTGGGCCGAGGACGTCTTCGGCTTCGACGACTATCAGCGTTCTCCGGACGGCGACGCCTCGCTCGAGCCGCCGTTGCCGGGCCTGCCGTACCTGGTCAGCGAGGCCGTCGGGGCGCTGGACGGGCTGCCGCACTATCGCTGGATCGACACCGGGGCCTCGCTCGCGGTGCAGGCCCGGATGCACGCCCAGGTGCACAGCATCGCGCAGGCGGAGGCGGGCTATGCCGGGCTGATCGGCTGGGCGGGGTTCGACTACGCGTCCCTGCACGGCGGCGACCGCATCTGGCGTCACATGAAGACGCCGGGCGTGATGGACACGTTCCGGGTGCCCAAGCCGGGCGCCGCGTTCTACCGCTCGCAGGTGGACCCGCGGGTGCGCCCGGTGATCCTGCCCGTCTTCTTCTGGGACTTCGGCCCCTGGTCTCCGGACGGGCCCGGCGGGAACGTCATGATCGCGACCAACTGCGAGCGGCTGGAGATCTACGTCGGCGGCAGGCACCACGGGACGGGCACCCCGGACCGCCGCGGCTTCCGCGGCCTGGCCTACCCCCCCGCCTTCGCCAACCTCCGGGTCGACGGGTCGAGCCGGCCGGAGCTGCGCATCGACGGCTACGTCGGGGGGCAGCTGGCGGCCTCGATCCGCATGTCGGCCGACACCAGCCGGGATCGCCTCGTGCTGACGGCCGACGACGCCTCGATCCACGCCGACGGCAGCGACTGCACCCGGCTGACCTTCCGGGCCGTGGACGCCTACGGCAACCAGCGTTGCTCCGTCTCGGGCCTGGTCAGCCTGTCGCTGACCGGCCCGGCCACGCTCATCGGCGACAACCCGTTCGACTTCGGGGTCTACGGCGGGGTCGGCGGGGCGTTCGTGCGCTCCCGGCCGGGCCTGACCGGCCCGGTCAGGATCACCGCGGAGCACCCGGCCCTCGGCCGGGCCACGGTGCGGATGGCCGTGATCCCGCCGGGCGCCGAGTACCTGTGAGGCCCGGCCACAATTGCTAGACGCAGTTCGTCAGTATTATGCTGGGTTGCCGCGACGTCGGATCCGGAGGAGCTGCGCATGACGGGGAGCCCGCGCGCCCCGGCACGCGCCGCGGGCCACGGCTCGGTGACCGTGACCGGCGTGGCGCAGCGCAGGGCATGGCAGGCGCGTGAGTTCCCGCCGGTCGAGCAGGTCACGCCGAGGGTGTGGTCGGTGCCGGTCACGATGCCAGACAACCCGCTGCGCTACACGCTGTGCTACCTGCTGCTCTCCGACACCGGCGCCGTGGTGGTGGATCCGGGCTGGGAGTCCGACCCGGGCTGGGCCGACCTGCAGCGCGGCCTCGCGGCCGCCGGGCTGTCGGCGGACCGGATCACCGGCATCGTCGTCACCCACGTGCACCTGGATCACCACGGCCTCAGCCGCCGCCTGAGCGAGGCGTCCGGCGCCTGGATCGCGATGCACGCCGAGGAGGTGCAGGCCCTGCCCGCCCGGATCAGCCAGACCGTCGGGCCCGACGGCGGGCGCGCGTGGCTGGCGCGGTGCGGGGCGCCGGAGGAGATGATGGCCGAGTTCAGCGCCGACCTGGCCGACATCCTCGGCATCTTCCGGCTGGCCGATCCCGACCTGCTGCTGCAGGACGGCAGCGACCTGGACCTGCCGGGCCGCCGGATCCGGGTGGTGTGGACCCCCGGGCACACGCCCGGCCACATCTGCCTGTATGACGCCGACTACGACCTGCTGCTCACCGGTGATCACCTGCTGCCCCGGATCTCGCCGAACATCGGGGTCTTCCCCGGCGGCCTGGACTCGCCGCTGACCAGCTACCTCGAGTCGCTGCGGTCCATGGACGGGTTCGACAGCGCCGAGGCGCTGCCCGCCCACGAGTACCGGTTCCGTGGCATCGCCGGGCGGTCGGAGTTCCTGGTCCGGCATCACGACGCGCGGGCCGGCGAGGTGCTGGACATCGTGGCCGCGGCCGGCCAGCCCACGATCTGGGAGGTGGCCGAGAACCTGACCTGGTCCCGCGGCTGGGACGAGATCGGGGGTTTCATGCGCCGGGCCGCGCTGGCCGAGACCGCGGCCCACGCCGAGTACCTCGCGCGCGAGGGCCGCCTGGTGATACGCCGGGGCCCCGGGCAGGAACCGGACCGGCTGCAGATCCCCCCCGGCGGCGGCCGGGACGCCTGACGGCCCGGACGCCTGACGGCCTGCCCGCCCCGCGGCGCGGCTAGAGCGGGCCAGGCCAGGCGCTACGGCTGGGGCG
>JASIJN010000231.1 GCA_030050125.1 Streptosporangiaceae bacterium
GCCCACCAGGGTCGGGCCGATGCCGCCCGCCCGGCGGGCCCAGCCGTCGGCGCCGGCCCAGCCGCGTGCCGCCATGAGGTCGCGGAGGGTCTCGCCGACGGTGGGCGGCGTCCCGACCGGGGTCGGCCACTCGAAGTGCTCCGCCACGTCGGGCCGCATCGCCACCAGGATGAACCGCGGGCGCAGCTGCGGCACCCCGAACTCGCTGGCGTTCAGCACCTGCCACTGGGTCCGGTAGCCGAGCTCGTGCAGGCGGGCCAGTACCTGCTCCCGGTACCGGGCGAACCGCGCGGTGGCCAGGCCGCGCACGTTCTCCAGCATGACCGCGGCGGGCTCGGTCTCCTCGACCAGGCGCAGCGCCTGCGGGAACAGGTCACGCTCGTCATCCGCGCCGAGCTGCCTGCCCGCGATCGAGAACGGAGGGCACGGCACACCGCCGGCCAGCAGGTCCACGCCACGGTGGTCGATGCCCTTGAAGTGGTGCACGTCCAGCTGCTGCACGTCCCAGTCCGGCCAGTTCAGCCGCAGCGTCGCGCAGGCGTCGGGATCGATCTCCACCGCCGCGACGTGCGCGAACCCCGCCTGCTCGAGGCCGAGCGACTGGCCGCCGGCGCCAGCGCAGATCTCCAGGCAGGTCAGCTCAGGCACGCCGGTTTCCCCTCTCGGATCATGGAGCGGGCGCCGCGGGCGGAGGCACCGAACATTCATTCGAGCCGCCATGATGCCACAACCGCGCCGTCCCCGCGAGGAGGCTCACCCGACCAGCGGCGCGGTTCCCCGGTTACGAGGCGGCGGTGGTCAGGGTGACCCCCTCCGGCTCGCGCAGCGGGAAATGGCAGGCCGCCAAGTGGCCGTTGGCCGCGAACGGCCGCAGCGGCGGCTCCTGCTGGGCGCAGAGCTCCTGAGCCCGCGGGCACCGGGTGCGGAACCGGCATCCCGACGGCGGGTTGATGGCCGAGGGCAGCTCGCCCCTGACGCCCTCGGCCTCCCTCCTGCGCGCGACCGCCGGATCGGCCACCGGGAC
This sequence comes from Streptosporangiaceae bacterium, assembly GCA_030050125.1. The sequence goes on from JASIJN010000231.1 coordinate 1,025, forward strand.
GGTGTCGATGAGGCCCCGCGTATAAGGGTGGACGGGCCGGAAGTAGACGTCGTCGGCAGGACCGGTCTCCACCAGCTTGCCCAGGTACATCACGCCGATGTTCTCGGACAGGTACCGCACCACCGACAGGTCGTGCGAGATGAACAGGTAGGTCAGGCCCAGATCCCGCTGCAGGTCGAGCATGAGGTTGAGGATCTGCGCCTGGATCGACACGTCGAGGGCCGAGACCGGCTCGTCGGCGACGACCAGCTTGGGCTGCAAGATCAGCGCCCGGGCCAGGCCGAGGCGCTGGCGCTGCCCGCCGGAGAACTCGTGCGGGTAGCGGTCGACGGCGGCACGAGGGAGCCCGACCTCGTCCAGGATCGCGGCGATCTTCTGGTGCTGGTCGGACCGCGAGCCCACACGCTGGATGGCCAGCGGCTCGCGCAGGATCGGGCCGACCCGCATCCGCGGGTCCATCGAGGCATAGGAGTCCTGGAACATCAGCTGCACCTTGGGCGAGCGGCGGCGCCGCTCCCGCTTGCTCAGCGCGGTCAGATCCTCGCCCTCCAGGACGATCGAGCCGGCGGTGGCCTTCTCCAGGCCGGCGATCAGCCGCCCGATCGTGGTCTTGCCGCAGCCGGACTCGCCGACCAGACCGAACGTGGCCCCGGGCCGGATCGCGAAGCTCACGTCGGCGACCGCGGACACCTCGCCCACCTTGCGCTGCAGCACCGCGCCCGCGGTGACCGAGAAGTTCTTGACCAGCCGGTCGATGCGCAGCAGCACATGACCGTCCTGCGCCCGGGCGTCCGCCCGGTCCTGGCGCTCGCGGACCGAGGCGGCCGCGTGCTGCGGGGTGACGTCGTCGTCCCCGGCCTTGCCCACCGGGAAGAAGCACCGGAACGCGTGGTCCCAGGTGTCGCCCTCGAGTTCCGGCTCGATCTGCCGGCAGGAGTCCTGGACGTACCGGCACCGGGCCGCGAACCGGCACCCGGGCGGCGGCGCGGTCAGGTCCGGCGGCATGCCCGGGATGGAGTACAGCCGCTCGGTCTGGTCGGCCGCCTTTTCCGGGAGTGCGCCGAACAGCGCCTCGGTATACGGGTGCCGCGGGTTGGCGAACAGCCGCGCCGTGCTGGTGGTCTCCACTACCTTGCCGGCGTACATCACCGCGGCCCGGTCCGCGCGGCCCGCGATCACGCCCAGGTCGTGCGTGACCAGGATCACGGCCATGCCCAGCCGCTGGCGCAGGTCGTCGATCAGCTCCAGGATCTGCTTCTGGATCGTCACGTCCAGGGCGGTGGTCGGCTCGTCCGCGATCAGCAGCTTCGGCTCACAGGCCAGCGCCATGGCGATCATGACGCGCTGCCGCATGCCGCCGGAGAGCTGGTGCGGGTAGTTCGACACGCGCTCGGCCGGCCGGGGCATTCCGACCAGGCCCAGCACCTCGATGGCCCGGGCCCGCGCGGTCTTCGCGTCGGCGCCGCGGTGTAGCAGCACGGTCTCGGCGATCTGGTCGCCGATCGTCATCGTCGGGTTCAGCGACGTCATCGGGTCCTGGAAGATCATCCCGACCTCGTTGCCGCGCACGTGCCGCATCCCGTCGTCGCTCAGCGACGAGATCTCGTGCCCGGACAGCGTGATCTTGCCTCCGACGATGTGCCCGCCAGGGGGCAGCAGCTGCATGATCGAGAGCGCGGTCATCGTCTTGCCGCAGCCGGACTCGCCCACGATCCCCAGGCATTCGCCTGCTTCCACGGTCAGGCTGACGCCCTCGAGCGCGTGCACGGTCGCGCTGCGCAACCTGATCTCGGTGCGCAGGTCTTCAATCGATAGCAGCGGTGCCATGTGTCCTCGCGAGTTCCATGATCTATGTGAATCCCTCCGGTCCGGATGACCGGCCGCGGGGCTGGGCGCCCGGCCGCCGGGATCGCCCGGTCAGCGGCGTTGCAGCCGGACCTCCACCGCGTCGCGCAGTCCCTCGCCGACGAAGATGGCCGCTGCGATCACGATCACGATGCAGAATCCGGCCGGGATGATCAGCCACCAGTAGCCGTCGTAGACGTACTGGACGCCGTCGGACAGCATCTGGCCCCAGTCGGTCTGCGGCGGGCGGATCCCCAGCCCCAGGTAGCTGAGCGCCACGATCAGAGCGATCGCGTCCGCCACCTGGAACGTCGCGTTCACCATGATCGTTCCGACCGCGTTGGGCGCGATATGCCGCAGCACCGCACGGGTCCCGCCGCCGCCCATCACCTTCATCGCCTGCACGTAGTCCCGGGTGCGCAGGCTCAGCGCCTCGCCGCGGACCAGGCGGGAGGTGGTCAGCCACGAGGTCAGCGCGATCACCAGGATCAGGACCGGCTTGCTCGGGGTGATCATCGACACCACCACGAGGGCGAGGAACAGGGTCGGGATGGACAGCATGGCGTCCACGAGGCGCATCATGAACGAGTCCACGAACCCGCCGACGTAGCCGGCCACCGCTCCCCAGAGCACGCCCACGACCGTGGCCAGCAGCGCGGCCGCGATGCCGACCTCGAGCGACACCTGCCCGGCCACCATCAGCCGGCCGAGCACGTCGAACCCGCTGGCGTCGGTGCCGAGCGGGTGGGCCGCGCTGGGCGCAAGCTCCTCGTTCGCGAAGTTCACCGTCAGCTGGTTGGTGTGGTACACCAGCGGGCCCACGAAGCAGAACAGCAGCATGAACCCGAAGATGCAGACCCCGGTGACCGCGAGCTTGTTCTCCAGGAACACCTCGAGCCCGCGGCGGAAGGTGCTGCGCGGCTTGCCCGAGGGCAGCATTCCGGCGGCGACTGCCGCTTCTTCCTGCGGTATGACCGTGGCCAGCCCGCCTGCCGTGACGTCGGCCGGGACCGGCTCGGGCGGAAGACTGTTCAGGCTCATTGGCTCACATACCTCACACGCGGGTCGAGGACCGCATAGGCGATATCGGCCAGCAGCGACCCCAGCACCGTGGCCAGGGCGACCACCACCGTGATCCCCAGCAGTACCGGATAGTCCTGGTTCAGCGCCGACTGGTAGAACAGGTAGCCCATGCCCGGGTAGTTGAACACCGACTCGGTGATCAGCGCCCCGGCGAACAGCGCCGGCAGCAGCAGGCCCAGCAGCGTGGCGATCGGGATCAGCGAATTCCGCAGCACGTGCCGCAGCAGCACCCGCCGCTCACTGGCCCCCTTCGCCTTCGCCGTCCGCACGTAGTCCTCGGTCAGGTTGTCCAGAACGGACGACCGCATGTACCGGGAGAAGAGGGCGATCGTGATCAAGGTGAGCGACACGATCGGCAGGATCAGGGCGTTGAAGCTCGTGAACAGGACGCCCACGCTCTCGCCCTGCGGGCCCTCCGGCGGGAAGATCGGGAACTTGATCGCGAAGACCAAGATCAGCAGGATGCCCAGGAGAAAGGCCGGCATGGCGTAGAAGATGGTGGAAAATCCGTTGAAGAAATGATCCACGATCTTGTTTCGCCGCACCGCCTGTATGACCCCGATGGGGACGGCGATCAGCAGCGCCAGGATGATGGAGATCCCGACCAGGAAGACGGTCTTCGGCAGGTGGTTACTGAGCAGCGAAGCCACGCTCTGGTTCAGCTTCCACGAATACCCCAGGTTGAAATGCAGTAGATGGTCGAGCCACAGCCAGTACTGCGCGTACCAGGGCCGGTTGAACCCGTAAACCCGGTCAAACTGCGCGATCGCCGCGGGGTTGCGGTACGCGCTCGGCCCCATGACCGCGATCGCCGGGTTACCCGGAATCAGGCGCAGCAGTGCGAACGTGATCATGGTCACCAGCAGCAGCACCACCAGCGCCTGCAGCACTCTGCGGATCATGAAGATGATCAAGATTCCCCCTTCCGGGTAGCCCTTGCAGGGGGGTGCCGGGCCGACCGTCCGGACACGCCCGCGGGGCATGGCAAGTAGCGGGACGCAGCGACCTGCCAGTAGTGCTACTTCACGAAATACCAGTTCTCGGGGCTGATGCTGAGGGTGGGGCTCAGCGGGTAGACCCCTTTGAGGTTGTTGGAAATCTCGTTCCGTTGGTGGTCCGCCTGTGGCTGCCAGATCATGGGGAGCTGCGCCGGCAGGAAGTTCCCCCGGGTATACATCGTCTGCATGTTATTGCTGACCAGCGTCTGGTTGATACGCGAGTCAGTGATCGAGTCACTGTACCCGCCCGAGTTGGCGGCCGTGCCACTCAGGAACAGCTCCTCACCGGCGGGGAGCCAGTCCGCCGCCAGCCAGCGCCTGCGAGGCCTCGGCGCGCATCGTCGTTGATGCTGGGGGGAGGGCCCCATGCCCGCGGCTCCTTCTCTCGGGACCTGGTACTTCACTCTGGCATGCGAAAACGCGGGGCGTTGGCGCTTCGGCATGCTGGATAGGCTGTAGGCGCCCCTTTGATCACGGTACGACCGGGGTCATGCCCAGTCCATATGGGGCCGGGCCGCGAACCACTTCGCGACCGTACCGATACCTGCGCGTAACAATGTGACGCCTGATAGCGGGGCCAGGGCCACGGGCTGCAGCGCCGGGACGCCGGGATGCAAGGACGCGCCACGACGCGTCAGGGCGCCGGGACCGCGCCGGGGAAGGCGTCCGGGCGGCTCAGCGGATCAGTAGGCGACCAGCGCGGACACCGCCGCGGTCACCGTCTCCACGGTAGGGATGACCTGCCGTTCCAGCACGTCGGCGAACGGCAGCGGCACGCACGCGGCGGCCACCCGGCGGACCGGCGCGTCCAGCAGCTCGAAGCCCTCGTCGGCCACGATCGAGGCGACGGTGCCGCCCCATCCGCCCTGGTAGGGGTTCTCCTCCACGATGACAAGCCGGGACGTCTTGCCGACCGACTCCAGGACCGCGGCCATGTCCAGCGGCACCAGGCAGCGCAGGTCGATCACCTCGACGGACACGCCGGCGGCGGCCAGCCGGCCGGCGGCGGCCAGCGCCAGCGGGACCGTGGCGGCCAGCGCCACCAGGGTGACGTCGGTGCCCTCGCGGGCCACGGCCGCCCGCCCGAGCTCGACCACGTGCCCCTCGGGCGCGGCCGGGCCCTTGCTCGCGAACAACCCCTTGTGCTCGAAGAACACCACCGGGTCGTCGCTGCGGATCGCGGCGGCCATGAGCCCGATCACGTCGGCGGGCGTGGACGGCGCCACGACCTTCAGGCCGGGCACGGCCAGCGCCCAGTTCTCCACCGCCTGGGAATGCTGCGCGCCGAAGCCCAGGCCGCCGCCGTTCGCCGTGCGGACCACCAGCGGCACCGTGACCTGGCCGCCGGTCATGTAGCGCATCTTCGGTATCTCGTTGGCCAGGTAGTCCCAGCAGCATGCGAAGAAGTCGGCGAACATGATCTCGGCCACCGGGCGCATCCCGGTCATGGCCGCGCCCATGGCCACGCCCAGGATGGCCTGCTCGGAGATGGGCGTGTCCCAGATCCGCTCCCGGCCGAACTCCTGGAAAAGCCCGGCCGTGGTCTTGAACACGCCGCCCGCGGCCCCGATGTCCTCGCCCAGGCAGACCACCGACGGGTCGCGCCGCAGTTCCCGCGCCAGGCCCTCGGCGACCGCTTCCCGGTAGGTGATCACGTCCGCCGCGGCCGGCCCGCCCCCTGCGCCCGGCCCGCCCGTCGCGCCCGGGTCCGCCGCCATCAGGTCCGCCGCGCTCACGTCCGCCGGGTTGGTCAGGTCCGCCATGCCGAGCCTCCGTCCGCCCACACATCCGTCAGCGCCGCGCCCGGATCCGGGCCGGGAGCGGCCTTGGCCGCGGCCACCGCCTCCTCGACGGCGCGAGCGACCCGCTCGTCCGCGGCGGCCACGAGCTCGGCGGGGACGCCGAGCTCCCCGAGCCGGGCCCGGGCGACGTCCAGCGGGTCCCGGCTCAGCCACTGCTTGACCTCTTCGTCCGGCCGGTAGCTGGCCGGGTCGGTGCGGCTGTGCCCGAAGTGGCGGTAGGTCTTCGCCTCGAGCACGGTCGGCCCGCCCCCGGCCCGGGCCCGCGCGGCCGCGCGCGCCACCACCTCCTTGACCACCACCACGTCGTTGCCGTCCAGCACCTCGGCGGGCAGCCCGTAGGCCGGGGCCCGGTCGGCGGCCGGGTTGCCGACCGCGGTCACCTCGCCGATCGGCGTGTACTCCATGTAGAGGTTGTTCTCGCAGATGAACAGGACCGGCAGCGACCACACCGCGGAGAGGTTGAGGGCTTCGTGGAACGCCCCGATGTTGGTGGCGCCGTCGCCGAAGAACGCGACGGCGACCTGGCCGCTGCCGCGGAGCCGGGCCGACCAGGCCGCTCCGGCGGCCAGCGGCAGGTGCGCGCCGACGATCGCGTAGGAGCCGAGCATCCCGGCCGAGGCCTTGGTGAGGTGCATCGAGCCGCCCTTGGCCCCGCACAGGCCGGTGCCCTTGCTCATCAGCTCGGCCAGGCATTCCTCGGCGGAGGCGCCCCGGGCCATCGCGTGGTGGTGCCCGCGGTAAGTGGCGAACACGTAGTCGTCGGGCCGCAGCGCGGCACTGGCTCCGACGGCCACCGCCTCGTGCCCCGCGGCCAGGTGCGTCGTGCCCTTGACCAGGCCGGCCAGGAACAGGTCGTGCGCGGCCTTCTCCGTCCGGCGGATCAGCGCCATCTCCTCGTACAGCGCGAGCAGTTCCTCGGCGCCGACCACTCCGGAGCCGGTGTCGGTGGCGGTCACCGGGCACCCTCCGCCGCCCCGTCGCCGCCCCGCACGGCGCGGGGCACGTTCCCGAACTCGCCCCGCCCGGCCGGCGTGTTCAGCTGGGACTGGCTCTCCCTGAGAGTGTCCAGCTCGCCGCCCGCGGTCCAGTACTTGCGCCCGGCCACCAGCAGTTCCTCGGCCGGGAACTTCGTGATCACCTCGCTTCCGGAGGCGGTGACCACGACCTCCTCCTCGATCCGCGCCGCGGACCAGCCGTCCGAGGCCGGCCAGTAGGTCTCCAGCGCGAACACCATCCCCTCTTCCAGAGTCTCCGGGTGGTCAAGCGACACGAGCCGACTGAAGATCGGTTTCTCCCAGATCGACAGGCCCACGCCGTGGCCGTACTGGAGCGCGAACGCCGCCATTTCGTCCGGGAAGCCGAACTCCTGCGCCCGCGGCCACAGCGACACGATGTCGGCCGTGGTGGCCCCGGGCTTCACCAGGGCGATCGCCTGGTCCATGTACTCGCGGCAGCGCACGTACGCGTCGCGCTGCGCCCGCGACGCGCTGCCCACCGCGAACGTCCGGTAGTAGCACGTCCGGTAGCCCAGGTGGCTGTGCAGGATGTCGAAGAACGCCGGGTCCCCCGGCCGGATCAGCCGGTCGGAGTAGACGTGCGGGTGCGGCGAGCAGCGCTCGCCCGAGATCGCGTTCACGCCCTCCACGTACTCGCTGCCCAGGTCGTAAAGGACCTTGCTGACCAGGCCGACGCACTCGTTCTCGCGCACCCCCGGCCGCAGGAACTCATACAGCTCGGTGTAGGCGGCGTCGACCATCGCGCACGCCTGGGCCAGCAAGGAAATCTCGTCGGCGGTCTTGATCCGGCGGGCCTCGAGGAAGACCTGCTGCCCGTCCACGGTGTCGATCCCCTCGGCGCGCAGCGCGCCGAGGACCGGCATCTCGGCCACGTCGATGCCGAGCGGCGCGTCGGCCACCCCGTGCTCGCGCAGCACGTCGGCGACCTTGCGGGCCACGTCCGCCGCGATGCCGGCGTCCGGGTGAAAGGCCCCGCGCAGGGTGGAGATGCCGGCCCGGGCCCCGGTCCGCGCCGCGCCCTCGGCCGACGGCGCCCGGGGGGACGACCCCCCGAAGCCCCCCGCGGTGTCTGCCCGAGGGGACGACCCCCCGAAGCCCCCCGCGGTGTGATCGAGCCACGGGTTGTACAGCTGGTGGTGCCGCGCGGCGGACCCGAAGTCCCAGACCACCGGCTCCCCTCCGCGCGGCAGCAGCGCGAACCGGATCAGCTTGTCCATCGCCCAGGTCCCGATGTGGGTGGACGTCATGTAGCGGATGTTCGCGAAGTCGAAGCTCAGCAGCGCGCCGAGCTCGGACCGGTCAAGCTGGGCTCGCAGCCGGGCCAGGCGCTCACCGCGCAGCCGGGCCAGGTTGACGCGCTCCTCCCAGTCCACGGCGTTGGATCCGAAGGTGTGAATCGCCATCGGCTACCTCGCTCTCGGGCTCGGGCTCGGCCCTAGGTTAAGAGCCCGCGCCCGGTCATCGTCAATGAATACTGAACGCGACGTCTCCCCCCGGCCTGGGCCCGCGACCCCCTCGTTCGCGCCGCCGCTTCCCGGCCGCCGGGCCGGTCGCCGGGCCCCGCCGGACTCGGCCACGGACCAGATGCCCGCCGCGGGAGCGGCCGCCTCGTTGCGGCACGGGGGTGGCCGACGCGAAGCTGACCGCGCCGCCCGGCGACAGCCGTGCCAGCGCGATCCCGGGGTGAGGAGCAGTTCGTCCTGCGTGAGGTAGCCGTGCTCGCGGTGTCGCCCCGGCCGCAGCGGGCCGTCGCCCCGGCGGGACCGACGTCTTAACCCGTGGCCGGAGTAGGCACGCGGCGCCTCGCCCTCGTCTGGGTCGTGCGCCGGCTCATAACTGACATAGCCGCATCCGGGCACCCGGCAGGCGATGGTCCGGTGGCCGCTGCCGCGCGGCTGCGCCGCGCGGGCCGACTCGCACAGGCACGGCAGCCACGAGACGATCACCTTGCCGGGCCCCCAGGCGTGCCCGTTCCCGCAGTGAGTCGGGTAGCTCCACCAGTCCGGCAGGCAGACGTCTCTCATTCATATACTAGAACACAAATTCGATTTCTTCGCCAGTCTCCGAATGGCCCTCCTGACACGGGTCGGGCGAGCGGCCGGCCCGAGGACCAAGAACCAGGGATCGAGGACACCGCACGGTGCCCGCGACCCCGCCCGACGTGGTAGACCCGGCTACGGGGACCAGCCGGCTCCAGGCCGGGGTCCGGGACCCGTACGATGTCACGTTCGTTCGCCCCGACGGTCCGGGTCGAGAGGCAAAGGAGGCCGCGATGCCATCGTGTCCGGTGGGCCACGAGTCGGCGGCCAGCGACTACTGCGATCAGTGCGGACGGCGGATAGGCGGGGCCGCCGAGACGTCGCCCGGCGGGACCGGGTCCGTCGCTCCCGGGTCCGCGGCCGCCGGGCCAAACGGCGGGGCGGCGGGCGGGCCCGTGACCGGCGAGCCGTGCCCGCAGTGCGGCACGCCCAGGTCGGGCCGGTTCTGCGAGGTCTGCCGGTTCGACTTCGTCTCCAAGGTGCCGACCGCTCCGGCCGCCGAGCCCGGCTCCGCGGCCGGCGGGGCTTCTCCCGCCTCGCCCCC
>JASIJN010000232.1 GCA_030050125.1 Streptosporangiaceae bacterium
TGTAGCCCTGCATCCGGCGCCGCCGGACCAGAGCGTCGATCAGGGTGTGGTCGAGCGCGTGGCCGATGTGCAGCGATCCGGTCACGTTGGGCGGCGGGATGACGATCGAGAAGGCGGGCGCGGCCGAAGAGGCGTCGGCGGCGAACAGGCCGCGCTCCTCCCAGAGCCGGTACCGGCGGCCTTCCACCTCGGCCGGCGCGTACTGCGGAGGAAGCTCGACAGGGTGCGGTGCAGTCACGCCACGGAGTCTAGTGGCCGTAGCCGGCGCGTCAGATGCAGGCGGAAGGTGTGCGGCGACGCCCGACCGCAAGCGGAAGGTGTGAGGCGGCGAAGCCGGCGCCAGCCGCGACGGCCGGCCGGAGGCCGGCCCGAGCGGATGGCACGCGGGGGGGTCTGGGGGGGTCGTCCCCCCGAATGTCACTGCCCCTGGGTCCGCAGCCAGCGGATCTCGGCCTCGATGAAGTCGTCGATCTCGCCGTCCATCACCGCGGCGGTGTTCCCGGTCTCGTAGCCGGTCCGCAGGTCCTTGATGTTCTGGTACGGGTGCAGCACGTAGTTGCGGATCTGGGTGCCCCAGCTCCCGGCGTGATCGCCGCGCAGCTCGGCCATCTTGGCCAGCTGCTCCTCCCGCTTGCGCTCGAGCAGCTTGGCCTGGAGCACCGCCATCGCGCTGGCCCGGTTCTGGATCTGGCTGCGCTCGTTCTGGCAGGAGACCACGATCCCGGTCGGCAGGTGGGTGATCCGGACCGCCGAGTCGGTGGTGTTCACCCCCTGGCCGCCGGGGCCGCTGGAGCGGAACACGTCGACCCGGATCTCGTCCTCGGGGACCTCGATGTGGTCGGCCTGCTGGACGACCGGTATCACGTCGACGCCCGCGAACGAGGTCTGCCGGCGGCCCTGGTTGTCGTACTTGGAGATGCGGACCATGCGGTGCGTGCCGTGCTCGCCGCGCAGGGTGCCGTAGGCGTACGGGGCCTTCACGGCGAACGTGGTGGACTTGATCCCCGCCTCCTCCGCGTAGGAGGTGTCGTAGATCTCGGTGGAGAAGCCGTGCCGCTCGGCCCAGCGCAGGTAGATCCGGCGCAGGCCCTCGGCCCAGTCGGCCGCGTCGGCCCCGCCCGCCTGCGCGTTGATCGTGATCAGCGCCTCGCGCGCGTCGTACTCGCCGGACAGCAGCGTCCTGATCTCCAGCTGGTCGATCTCCTTGCGGAGGTAGGCCAGGTCACGGGAGGCCTCCTCCCTGGCCGCCTCGTCGTGGTAGCTGTCGGCGAGCTCGAACATCGTCTTGGTGTCTTCCAGGCGGCGGTGCAGGCCTTCCAGGCGGGCCAGCTCTCCGTCGAGATAGGACAGCCGGCGGGTGACAGCCTGCGCCTGCTCCTGGTCCTCCCACAGCCCAGGCTCGCCGGCGCGCTCGCGCAGCCCGTCGGCCTCCTTCCGCATGGCGTCAGGGCCAAGGACAGCTTCTACAGTGGCGAGTTTCGATGACAGTTCCGAGATTTCGCCCGCAGGGTCCGTAGCCATGCCGGAAAGCCTACGTCAGGCTGGCATGTCCGCTTGTCGCCATGCCAGGTTCCGCCCAAGCTATCGTTTGCAAAGGAGACAAACGTTAGCGACTATGTCGGGGAGTGATCACAGATTTCGGTTGATATCGGTCAGGAGGAGCCCGAGGCCGGCCTGACATTTGACCGGGTCCAGGCCGCCGCCGCCCGGCTGTCGGGCGTCGCCCACCGTACCCCGCTGTTGCAGTCGACCGCCCTGAACGCCCGGTGCGGCGCCCAGGTGTGGCTCAAGGCCGAGCCGTTCCAGCGCAGCGGCTCGTTCAAGTTCCGCGGCGCCTACAACCGCCTCAGCCTGCTGTCCGCGGCCGAACGCGAGCGCGGGGTGGTGGCGTACTCCTCCGGCAACCACGGGGGCGCCGTCGCGCTCGCCGCCTCGCTGCTGGGCATCCACGCGGTGGTGGTCGTCCCGGCCACGGGCTCGCCGGCCAAGCTGGCCGCGATCGAGGGCTACGGCGCCGAACTGCGCCGCTACGACCCGGCCACCGAGCGCCGGGAGGCGGTGGCCGCCGACCTGGCCGAGCAGCGGTCGCTGACGATCATCAGGCCGTTCGACGACTACGACGTGATGGCCGGGCAGGGCACGCTGGGCGTGGAACTGGCCGAGCAGGCGGGCGAGCTCGACCTGGTCCTGGTGCCGATCGGCGGCGGCGGGCTGGCCGCGGGCGTCAGCACCGCGATCACCGCGCTGCGGCCGGGGACCGCGATCGTCGGGGTCGAACCGGCCCGGGCCGACGACACCCGCCGGTCGCTGCGCGCGGGCCACCGGATCACCCTGGACCGGGTGGACACGATCGCGGACGGGCTGCGGGCCTCCACGCCCGGAGAGCGCACGTTCGCCGTCAACCGCCGGCTGCTCGAGGACGTGGTCGCCGTCGAGGAGACCGCGATCGTGGAGGCCATGCGGTTCTGCTTCACCAGGCTCAAGATCGTGGTCGAGCCCAGCGGGGCGGTGCCGCTGGCCGCGCTGCTCTCGGGCGCGGTAGCGCCGGGCAGGCGGACCGCGGTCGTGCTGTCCGGCGGCAACATCGACCCCGCGGACTTCGCGGCCCTGCTGGCCCCGCCCGGCGGGATGGTGGGCTAGCGGCCTAGCCGGGCAGCGAGCTCGCGGTCACCAGGGTGCGGACGGCCCGGACCGCCACCGAGAGCGTGGCCACGGTGAACCGGTCGGTCTGCCAGATCTCGGTCAGCGTCTGGCCCGCCCGGCGCACCGCCGAGTCGTTGCGTTCGACCCAGGCGGCCAGCCGCTGGTCCGGGCTGCCCGGCCCGGTCACCCCGAGCACGTCGGCGGCCAGCGCCGCGTGCGCGCTGTACAGGTCGTCGCGCAGCGCCGCCCGGGCCATCGTGTTCCACCGGTCGTCGCGCGGCAGCGCGGTGATCCGGTCCCGCAGCCGGGTGATCTGCAGCCGGTCCGCCAGGTCGAAGTAGACCTCCGCGGTCTCCTCGACCGGCCGCCCGATCCGCGCCGCGATGTCGACGATGTCGAACGCCGCGTAGGCCGGCACCATGGCCGCGGTCCGCTCGGCCAGCCCCAGCGGCACCCCGCGGGAGGTGAACGAGTCCCGGCGCTCGTCGAATCCGGTCAGGTCGCTCCCGGTGAGCAGTTTGGGCAGGCCGGAGCCCACGGTCAGCACGCCGTCGGCCAGGAAGTCGATCGTGGCCTGGATGTCGAACGGCGGGCGCCGGTTGTGCAGCAGCCACCGCACGGCCCGCTCGGTCAGCTTGCGGCCCTCCAGCGCGAGCAGGATCTGCACCGAGGTGTCCACCAGCCCGTCCAGCGCCTCGACCTGGCTCCAGAAGCCGGCCATGTCGAACACATCCCGGGCCACCAGCCAGGCCGCGGTGATATCCGGGACCGATGCGCCCGTTTCCTCGTTCAGCCGGAACGCGAACGTCGTCCCCGATCGATCGACCATGTCGTTGACCACGGCCGTGGTGATGATCTCCCGGTGCAGGCGGTGTGACCCCATCCGGGCGGCATAGCGCTCCCGAAGCGGTGCCGGGAAATAGTCGGTCAGCACCCGGCGCAGGTACGGGTCATCGGGCAGGCCGGAGGCGAGCAGCTCCTGCCCAGCGGCGATCTTGGTCTGGGCGAGCAGGACGGAGAACTCCGGCCCGGTCAGGCCGGTACCGGCCGACCGGCGCTCGGCGATCTCCTTGTCCCCGGGCAGCACGTCCAGCCGCCGGCTGATCCGGTGGTCGCGCTCCAGCTTGCGGATGTAGCGGGCGTGCACGTGCAGCATCTGCCCCGCCTGGGCCCGGGCCGCGGCCAGGGTCCGGTTCTGCTGGTAGTTGTGCACCAGCACCAGGCTGGCCACCTCGCCGGTCATCTCGTGCAGCAGCGGGCCCCGGTCGGCGGGCGCCAGCTCGCCGTCGCGGACCACGCCGTCCAGCAGGATCTTGATGTTGACCTCGTGGTCCGAGGTGTCCACGCCCGCGGAGTTGTCGATGAAGTCGGTGTTCACCAGCCCGCCGCCCAGCGCGTACTCGACCCTGGCCTCCTGGGTCAGGCCCAGGTTGCCGCCCTCGCCGACCACGCGCGCCCGCAACTCCGACGCGTCCACCCGGACCGCGTCGTTCGTCCGGTCTCCGGCGTCCGCGTCCGTCTGCGTGGTCGCCTTGACGTAGGTGCCGATCCCGCCGTTCCAGAGCAGGTCCACCGGGGCGCGCAGCACGGCCGAGATCAGCTGGTCCGGCGACAGCGCCGCCAGGCCGGGCTCGAGGCCGAGCGCCATCCGGGCCTGCGGCGAGACCGGGACCGACTTGGCCGTCCGCGGCCACACGCCGCCGCCCTCGGAGATCAGCGACGGTTCGTAGTCGGCCCAGGAGGACCGCTCGAGCGCGAACAGCCGCTGCCGCTCGGCGAAGCTGGCCCTCGGGTCGGGGTCGGGGTCGATGAACACGTGCCGGTGGTCGAACGCCGCGACCAGCCGGATGTGCTCGGACAGCAGCATGCCGTTGCCGAACACGTCGCCGGACATGTCGCCGATCCCGACCACGGTGAAGTCGGTCTGGTCGACGTCGATCCCCAGGGTCTGGAAGTGATACCTGACCGACTCCCACGCGCCCCGCGCGGTGATCCCCATCTTCTTGTGGTCGTAGCCCTCCGATCCGCCGGAGGCGAACGCATCCCCGAGCCAGAAGCCGCGGCTCTGCGCGATCTCGTTCGCGGTGTCGGAGAACGTCGCGGTGCCCTTGTCGGCGGCCACCACGAGGTAGGGGTCGTCCCGGTCCAGGCGGACCACCCGCACGGGCGGCACCACGTGCCCGGCCTCGATGTTGTCGGTGACATCCAGCATCGCGCTGATGAAGTAGCGGTAGCAGGCGAGCACCTCGCCCTGGTAGGCCTCACGGTCGCCGGGGTCGGGCAGCTGCTTGCAGACGAAGCCGCCCTTGGCGCCGGACGGCACGATGACCGAGTTCTTCACCTCCTGCGCCTTGGCCAGGCCCAGGATCTCGGTGCGGAAATCCTCCCGCCGGTCCGACCAGCGCAGCCCTCCCCTGGCCACGTCGGCGAACCTGAGATGCACCGCCTCGAACCTCGGCGAATAGACGAACAGCTCGAACGCCGGCCGCGGTGCGGGCAGGTCGGGCACCCGCGCGGCGTCGAGCTTGACCACCAGGTAGGGGGCGGCCGGCGCGGGCGGCGGCGGGTCTGTGAAGTAGTTGGTCCGCAGCGTGGCCTGGATGAGGCCCCAGTAGGCGCGCAGGATGCGGTCCTGGTCGAGGCTGGCGACCTCGTCAAGCTCACCCCGGATCTCCTCGGCGATGGCCTCGCTGCGCTCGCCCTCCCCCAGCTGGCGGTCGGGGTCGAACCGCGACTCGAACAGCCGCACCAGCAGCCGGGTGACGGTGATGTTCGACCGCAGCACGCGCTCGATATAGCTCTGGCTGAACGTGCTGCCCGCCTGACGCAGGTACTTGGCGTACGCGCGCAGCACCACCACCTGCCGCCAGGTCAGGTGACCGTCCAGGACCAGCGCGTTGAACGCGTCGTCCTCGACGTCGCCGTGCCAGAGCGCGGTCAGCGCGCTCTCGAACAGCTCCTTGACCGACGCCACCGACGACGGCCGCGAGGCCGGGTCCTGGGCTGCCCCGCTGCGGCGCAGCCCGAAGTCGTAGATCCAGAACGGCTCGGTCGCCGAGAACTCGTACGGGTGCTCGTCGACCACCTCCAGCCCCATGTGCTGCAGCCTGGGCAGCACGTCGGTCAGCGTGATCGGTGACCCGGTGCGGTAGATCGACAGCCGCCACACCCGCTCCCGGCCGTCCGCGGGCTCGGCCTCGTCGTCGATCGGCACCCCGCCCACGTAGCCCTCGGACTCCCACAGGTCGAACGCGACGCTCTCGCCCGACTCGCGCAGCTCGAGGATCCTCTTCAGGTCGTCGACGGCGACGGCGGCCGGCACGTCGGTCTTGTACGACTGCGGGATGCGCTCGCCGCTGCACATGGTCAGCAGCGTGTGCGCGCGCTCCTCGCCCAGCTGGCAGAGCGCCTCCTCGGCCAGGTCGTCGTCCCAGGACCGGACCACGGCGGCGACCCGGGCCTCCAGCTCGTCCTGGTTCACCTCGGGCAGCATGTGGCCGCGCGAGGCCCGCACCACGATGTGCAGGCGCGCCACCGGCGACTCGCCCACCATCACGCTGTAGTCCACCGCGCCGCCGTCGAGCGCTTTTCGCAGGATCTCCTGGGTGCGCAGCCTGACCTGGGTGGTGTACCGGTCCCTGGGCAGGTACACCAGGCAGGACATGTACCGGCCGTAGACGTCACGGCGCAGGAACAGCCGGGTCTGGGTGCGCTCGCGCAGCCGCAGCACGCCCTCGGCGATCGGGGTCAGCTGGGCCACCGAGGTCTGGAACAGCTCCTCGCGCGGGTAGTTCTCCAGGAACTCGGCGACGTCCTTGCCGTCGTGGCTGTCGGCCGCGATGCCGGTGGCCGCGAGCACGTCGATGAGCTTGCGGCGCAGCACCGGGATCCTGGTGATGCTCTCGGTGTAGGCGTCGTGGGTGTACAGGCCAAGGAACCGGTACTCGCCGGTCACGGTGCCGTCGTCGCCGGTTCTCTTGATGGCCACGTAGTCGAGGTAGGTCGGCCGGTGCACGGTCGAGCGCGAGTTGGCCTTGGTCAGGATCAGCAGCTGCGGGTCGCGGGCCCGGGCGCGCACCTCGGGCGGCAGCGCGGCGAACGAGTTCGAGCCCGCCTGGTCGTGCCGCAAGATGCCGAGGCCGGTCCCGGCCACCGCGCGCAGCGCCATCCCGTCCGGCCCGTCCTCCAGGTCGTACTCGCGGTAGCCGAGGAACGTGAAGTGACCCTCGGCCAGCCAGCGGAGCAGGGCCTCGGCCTCGGCCGGCGACTCCCCGCCCTCGGGGACCTCGGCGTCCGACACCGTGGCCAGATGCTCGGCCAGGTGCACCGCCTTGGCCTGCATGCGGGGCCAGTCCTCGACCGCCACCCGCACGTCACCGAGCACCCTTTCCAGGTCCCGCTGCACCGTGACGGCCTCGCCCTCGGGCAGCCGGCCGATCTCGATGTGGATCCACGACTCGGCGATCTCGTCATGTGCCAGCCGCTCCCCGTCGACCAGCCCGATCACGCCGCGCAGCTCTCCGGTGATGCTGCGGCTGATGAGGAACTGCGGGTGCACGAGCAGGTGCGCGTGGGCGGAGTGCCGGCGCAGCTCCATCCGCACCGAGTCCACGAGGAACGGCATGTCGTCGGTGACGATGTCGACGACGTCCCTGGCCGGGGAGCAGGCCGCCGCCTCGCCGCGGCGCACCCGCACCAGGGCCCGGCCCTGCGGCCGGTGCGCGGCGAACTTGGCCTGCTCGATCGCCACCGCCGCCAGCCGCTCGGGCCCGGCCGCGGCCAGGTCGTCCGGGGCCACGTGCCGGTAGTAGGCGCCCAGGTAACTGCGCACGTCACCGACCAGCGCGCCGTCGCCAGAGGCCAGGGCGGCGGCCTGGTCCAGCAGAGCTTCCTTGTCGTCCTTCGCCGAACTCTCGTCAGCCATCGGTTCCCACTCCCTTGTGTCCCGCTGTGCTGTCCCGGGGGGACGAACCCCCGCGGAGCCCCCGCATGGTGCCGTCGGGGAACTGTCCCCTTCAGCCCCACAGGTGGCCCGCTACAACCAATCTCGCAGCTCCCAGAGCAGCGGGTAATACCTCATCGGCACTCTTTTGTGCAGGTACGGCGCCCCGGTCGACCCGCCGGTGCCTGATTTCGTGCCAATCTGCCGCTCCACCATCTGCACGTGCCGGGCCCGCCACAGCCCGCAGATCTCGTCGTGGGTCAGCAGGTCCTCGGCCAGCTGCCACAGGTCGTCGTGGCTGGCCCGGTCTCGCGCGATCGTGACCAGCGAGGCGAGCACCTGGTCGTCGGTGCCGGCCGGGAGCCCGCGCGACCTCAGCAGATCGAGGTAGGCATCCCAGAGAGTGGGTTCGGACAGACGCGCGGCGAGACGGGCGCGTTCTGAATCCGTCAGGGCACGGAAACGAGTCACAAAGGTGGGATCCTTGGCGCCGGACAGGAACTCAAGTTCGCGGAACTGTACCGACTGGAAGCCGCTCGCGGGGGCCAAAGCAGCACGAAACTGGAGAAAATCCTGCGGCGTCATGGTCTCGAGCACGTCGATCTGGCTGACCAGCAGCCGCTCGATGACGTGGGTGCGCTGCAGCAGCTGCCTGGCGCGCCAGGTCTGGCCCGGCCGCATGGCGTCGCGGGCCGCGGTCAGCTCATGCAGCAGCTGCTTGAACCAGAGCTCGTAGGCCTGGTGCACGGTGATGAACAGCAGCTCGTCGTGGACGGGCGGGACCACCTGCGGCAGCTGCTGTGCCAGCAGCTCGGGCACTCGCAGGTAGCGGCCGTAGGTCAGGCGGCCGCCGTCCTCTCCGAAGCTCTTTCCTTTGTTCGCCCGCCCCTTGGACTCGCTCACGTGGACGCTCCGGGGACGAACGACTTCAGGACCTCGGGATTGGCCAGGGCGTCCGGGTCGGCCGCCTGGGCGAGCGGCGTGCCCAGCAGGATCTTCCGTACCGGCACCTCGAGCTTCTTGCCGGACAGCGTCCTCGGGATGCCCGGCACCTGGTGCATCTCGTCGGGGACGTGCCGAGGGGACAGGCTGGCGCGCAGCGCGGAGCGGATCCGGCCGGCCAGGTCCTCGTCCAGGTCGCGGCCGCCGGCCGGGACCACGTAGAGGATCAGCCGGCCCTCACGGCCCAGCCCGCCGGTGTCGATGACCAGGCTGTCGGCAACCTCCGGCAGCGCCTCGACCACCCGGTAGAACTCGCTGGTGCCCATCCGGACCCCGCCGCGGTTCAAGGTCGCGTCGGACCGGCCGTAGATGACGCACCCGCCGTCCGGCAGCACCATGATCCAGTCCCCGTGCCGCCATACGCCGGGGTAGTCGGCGAAGTAGCTCTCCCGGTACCGCTTGCCGCCGGGATCGTTCCAGAAGCCGACCGGCATGGACGGCATGGGGCGGGTTATCACCAGCTCGCCGACCTCGCCGGTGACCGGCCGGCCCGCGGCGTCGAACGCCTCCACGGCCGCGCCGAGGCAGCGCCCGGAGATCACGCCGGCTCGCACCGGGAGCAGCGGGCACGGCCCCACGAACCCGGTGCACAGGTCCGTGCCGCCGGACAGCGAGCCGAGGATCAGCTCCTGCCCCTCGGCGGCCACCGCGTCGTAGACCCAGCGGAAGCCCTCGGGCGGCAGCGGCGACCCGGTCGAGCCGACGCCGCGCAGCCGCGACAGGTCGCGGCTGGCCCCGGGCCGCAGTCCCGCCTTCATGCAGGCCAGCAGGTACGGGGCGCCGGTGCCCACGTAGCTGGCGCCCGCGGCGGCGGCCAGCTCCCAGATCGCGTCGGGCGCCGGATGCGTCGCGCTGCCGTCGTACAGCACCGCCGCCGCGCCCACCAGCAGCCCGCCGGCCAGGTAGTTCCACATCATCCAGCCGGTGGTGGTGTACCAGAAGAACACGTCGTCCGGCCCGAGGTCCTGGTGCAGGGCCAGCATCTTCAGGTGCTCGAGCACGATCCCGCCGTGGCCGTGCACGATCGGCTTGGGCAGCCCGGTGGTGCCGGAGGAGTACAGGATCCAGAGCGGGTGCTCGAAACCGACCTCCTCGAACTGGTCCGGGCCGTCGGCGCCCGCCGCGGCCGGCAGCGCCTCCCAGTTCAGCCGCTGGATCGGGCCCTCGGCCCGGCCGCCCTTCGCGCCGCCGTCGCCGTCGCC
>JASIJN010000025.1 GCA_030050125.1 Streptosporangiaceae bacterium
TCGGAGATGATCCGCACCGGCAGCGGGTAGGCCAGCTGGCTCACGACCTCGAGCGCTCCCTGGCCGGCCGCCCCGTCCGCGCTCGCCGCGGCCGCGGTCAGCAGCTCGCCGGACAGCTCCGCGATCCTGGGCGTGAGCTCGGCGATCACTCGCGGCGCGAACGCCTTGCTGACCAGCCGGCGCAGCCGGGTGTGATCCGGCGGGTCCAGCGAAAGGAACGACGCGGGCCGCTGCTCGCGCAGGTCTGGCGGCGCCAGCAGCGACCGGTTCCGCTCGCTGCTGGCCCGGGGGTCGCGCAGGATCCGGGAGCAGTCGGCGTGCCGGCCGACCACCACCAGCGCCGCGCCCGGCTCCCCCTGCCCCCGCACCGGCTCGGCGAACGGCGACGCCTCGCGCAGCCCGGCCAGGACCGGGTAGGGGTCAGGCAGCACCGCGGGATCGGCCAGAGCGGACAGGGCGGGCCGCGTCGGGGGCTCGCTCACTGGTGCACCGCGCGCCGCATCTGTCATCCCCGTCCTCACCTCGCAGGTCCAGACATATCGCTGCTCGCACACGGCGGCAAGCCGGCCACGCGACCCGGTTTGCGGTCGCGGAAGTATTTACGCCACAATGATGTTGTGAAAAACGTGGGACTGGACGGTGCGATGGCCGGCGCCCCGGCGGGCGCCGGTTTCGGTGCTGCCGGCGCCCCGGCGGGCGCCGGTCTCGGTGCTGCGCAGTCCCAGCCTACGACCGGGCATTCCGCCACCGAACCCGGCACCCGGGCCCGGATCGCGCGGCTGATCCTGGAGAACGGCCCGGCCACGGCGGCGGGGCTGAGCGGCCAGCTCGGGCTGACCCCGGCGGCGATCCGGCGCCACCTCGACAACCTGCTGGCCGAGGGCATGATCGAGGCCAAGGAGGCGCGCCGCTACGGCAGCCGCGGACGGGGCCGTCCGGCGCGGCTGTTCGCGATCACCGACGCGGGCCGCAGCGCCTTCGAGCACGCCTACGACGACCTGGCCGCCAGCGCGCTGCGGTTCCTGGCCGAGAAGGCCGGGCCGGGCGCGGTGGCCGAGTTCGCCCGCAGGAAGGTCGCGGACCTGGAGAGCAGGTACCGTCCGGTGGTCGACGCCGCCGCGCCCCCGCGCCGGGTCCAGGCCCTGGCCGAGGCGCTGTCGGCGGACGGCTACGCGGCCTCCGTGCGCGCCGCCCCGGCGGCGGTCAAGCGAGACGGGGAGCTGGGCGGGGAGGAACTCTGCCAGCATCACTGCCCGGTCGCGCACGTGGCCGCCGAGTTCCCGCAGCTGTGCGAGGCCGAGACGGAGGCGTTCGGCCGCCTGCTCGGCACCGCGGTGCAGCGCCTGGCCACGATCTCCCGTGGCGACGGGATCTGCACCACGCACGTCACCGCGTCATCGCTGGCGGCGGCCTCTGCCCGTACCAGCAGCACAGGCAACGACACGACAACACAGTCCGGAGGCTTCTCCGCATGACGACTACCGCGCGCCCCGAGCTCGAGGGGCTAGAGCGATACAGGTTCGGTTGGGCCGACTCCGACATCGCGGGCGCCTCCGCGCGCCGCGGCCTGAACGAGGAGGTCGTCCGCGATATCTCGGCCAAGAAGAACGAGCCGGAGTGGATGCTCGACCTGCGGCTGAAGGGCCTGAAGCTGTTCCGGCGCAAGCCGCTGCCGACCTGGGGCTCGGACCTGTCCGGCATCGACTTCGACAACATCAAGTACTTCGTCCGCTCGACCGAGAAGCAGGCGGCCAGCTGGGACGACCTCCCCGCCGACATCAAGAACACCTACGACAAGCTGGGCATCCCCGAGGCGGAGAAGCAGCGGCTGATCGCGGGCGTCGCGGCCCAGTACGAGTCGGAGGTCGTGTACCACAAGATCCGTGACGACCTCGAGGCCCAGGGCGTCGTGTTCCTGGACACCGACACCGGTCTCAAGGAGCACCCGGAGCTGTTCCGGGAGTACTTCGCCAGCGTCATCCCGGTCGGCGACAACAAGTTCGCCTCGCTGAACACCGCGGTCTGGAGCGGCGGGTCGTTCATCTACGTCCCGAAGGGCGTCCACGTCGAGATCCCGCTGCAGGCCTACTTCCGGATCAACACCGAGAACATGGGCCAGTTCGAGCGGACCCTGATCATCGTCGACGAGGACGCCTACGTGCACTACGTCGAGGGCTGCACCGCGCCGATCTACTCGTCGGACTCGCTGCACTCCGCGGTGGTGGAGATCATCGTGAAGAAGGGCGCCCGCTGCCGCTACACCACGATCCAGAACTGGTCGGCCAACGTCTACAACCTGGTCACCAAGCGGGCCGTGGCCCAGGAGGGCGCGACCATGGAGTGGATCGACGGGAACATCGGCTCCAAGGTCACGATGAAGTACCCGGCGGTCTACCTGATGGGCGAGCACGCCCGGGGCGAGACGCTGTCGGTGGCGTTCGCCGGCGCCGGCCAGCACCAGGACGCGGGCGCCAAGATGGTGCACTGCGCGCCGAACACCTCGTCCCAGATCGTGTCCAAGTCGGTGGCCAGGGCGGGCGGCCGGACCTCCTACCGCGGCCTGGTCCAGGTGCAGGAGGGCGCCGCGCACGCCAAGTCCACGGTGAAGTGCGACGCGCTGCTCGTGGACACGGTCAGCCGCTCCGACACCTACCCCTACGTGGACGTCCGCGAGGACGACGTGGAGATGGGCCACGAGGCGACGGTGTCGAAGATCTCCGAGGACCAGCTCTTCTACCTGATGAGCCGCGGCATGACCGAGGACGAGGCCATGGCGACGATCGTTCGCGGCTTCGTCGAGCCGATCGCGCGCGAGCTGCCGATGGAGTACGCCCTCGAGCTGAACCGGCTGATCGAGCTGCAGATGGAAGGGGCGGTCGGCTGATGTCGGCACTGCAGGGGGCGGTCGAGGCCGGCGCCCCGGTCTCTCGGCTGCACTCGCGTCAGTCCTTTGACCTCGCGGACTTCCCGGTGCCGGACGGGCGTGAGGAAGAGTGGCGATTTACGCCCTTGCGCCGTCTGCGCGGTTTGCACACCGACCGTGAGCTGCCCGCTGGGAAGGTCGGGGTTCAGGTCGACCCTGCCCCGAATGTCGCCGTTGAGCTGGCGCAACGCGGCGACCCCCGGATCGGGGCCGCCTTCGTGCCCGCGGACCGCGTATCGGCCCGGGCATTCGCGGGGTTTGACGAGGCCACCGTCCTTACCGTGGCCGGGGGGACCGAAAGCAATGTCCCTTCGTGGGTCTCGGTTCGGGGTGAGGACGCGGGCGGTGCCGCATCCGGGCACATCACGGTCGTCGTCGAGCCTCTGGCGCGCGGGGTTGTCGTGCTCGATTACGCGGGGTCGGCCACGTACGCGGACAATGTCGAGTTCGTGGTGGGAGACGGGGCCGCGCTCTCGGTGGTCTCGCTCCAGGGTTGGGCGGACGACGCGGTGCATCTGTCGCATCACCAGGCGCGGCTCGGGAAGGACGCCTTTGTCTCGCACACGGCGGTGACGCTGGGCGGCTCGGTGGTGCGGCTGGCGCCCTCGGTGCGGTATGCGGGGGCCGGCGGGGACGCCGAGCTGCGCGGGCTGTACTTCGCCGACGCCGGGCAGCACCTGGAGCACCGGCTGTTCGTGGATCACGCCGAGCGCAACTGCCGCAGCCGGGTCAGCTACAAGGGCGCGCTGCAGGGCGCGGACGCGCACGCCGTGTGGATCGGCGATGTGATCATCCGGGCCGAGGCGGCCGGCACCGACACCTACGAGTAC
>JASIJN010000233.1 GCA_030050125.1 Streptosporangiaceae bacterium
CGCTGGGCAACTACATCGCGCACATCTTCACCACCGACAAGGACTGGCGGGTGGAGCGCGCGCTCTACAAGGTGATGGGCGTCAACCGGGACGCCGATCAGAAGTGGAGCGTGTACGTCCGCAGCATCCTGGCCTTCTCCTTCGTCAGCGTGCTGTTCCTGTACGGCGTGCAGCGGCTGCAGCAGTACCTGCCGTTCACCCAGGGCCTTCCCGCCGTGACGCCCGACACCGCCTGGAACACCGCCGCCTCGTTCGTCACCAACACGAACTGGCAGAACTACGCCGGCGAGGCGACCATGGGCTACGTCACGCAGATGAGCGGCCTCGTCGTCCAGCAATTCATGTCGGCCGCGGTCGGCCTGGTCGTCGCGATCGCGATGATCCGCGGCTTCACCCGGTCCAAGACCGACCGGCTGGGCAACTTCTGGGTCGACGTGACCCGCTGCGTGATCCGGCTGCTGATCCCGCTGTCGATCGTCGGCGGCCTGATCCTCATCGCCGGCGGTGCGATCGAGAACTTCAGCGCCTACCACACGGTCACCACGCTGTCCGGTGCGCACCAGACGATCGTCGGCGGCCCGGTCGGCTCCTCGGAGGTCATCAAGGACATGGGCAACAACGGGGGCGGCTGGTTCAACACGAACTCCGCGCACCCGTTCGAGAACCCGAACCCGTTCACGAACTGGTTCGAGATCTTTATCCTGCTGCTGATCCCGTTCGCCACGCCGCGGGCGTTCGGCCGGATGGTCAAGGACAACCGGCAGGGCTTCGCGCTGGTCGCCGTGATGGTGATCATCTGGGCGGCCGCGGTCGGCGGGATCAGCTTCTTCGAGGCGCACACCAGCGTGGGCGGCACCGCCACCGTGCTCGCGGGCCATGCCGCGGAGGGCACGGAGGTGAGGTTCGGCACGCCCGGCTGCTCGTTGTTCGCGGCGTCCACCACGGTCACCTCGACCGGGGCGGTGAACTGCTTCCATGACTCGCTGACCCCGTTCGGCGGCGGCATCGCGCTGTTCGACATCGCGCTGGGCGAGATCGCGCCGGGCGGCATCGGCGCGGGCATGTACGGCATCCTGATCCTGGCCGTCGTGACCGTGTTCGTGGCCGGGCTGATGGTCGGCCGCACGCCCGAGTACATCGGCAAGAAGATCCGGCCCGTCGAGATGAAGTACGCGGCCCTGTACTTCCTGACCCTGCCGGTGGTCATCCTGACCGCGGCCGGGCTGTCGATCGGCACGCACATCGGGCAGGACGCGATCTTCAATCCCGGGCCGCACGGCCTGACCGAGATCGTGTACGCGTTCGCGTCGGAGGCCAACAACAACGGCTCCGCGTTCGCCGGCCTGGGCACGGCCGCGCCCTGGTACCAGATCGTCGGCGGCTTCGTGATGCTGTTCGGCCGGTTCATGCCGGAGATCTTCGCGCTCGGCCTGGCCGGGTCGCTGGCCAGACAGACGCCGGTGCCCGCCAGCGCCGGCACGCTGGACACCCGGACACCGCTGTTCGTCGGCATGGTCGTCGGCGTGGTCCTGGTCCTGGTTGGTCTCACCTACTTCCCCGCCCTCGCACTGGGCCCGTTCGCCGAAGGATTGCACTGAGATGAGTGTGACAACGACACCGCGGAGGCGGGACGCGGCCCGGCGGCGGGGCGCCGCCGAGCCGAGCCGGATGGGCGGCGGGCTGCTCGATCCGAAGATGCTCTGGCGGTCCACGCCGGACGCGTTCAAGAAGCTGGACCCGCGGGTCCAGATCAAGAACCCGGTCATGTTCGTGGTCGAGGTCGGCGCCGTGCTGAGCCTCTACACGGCGATCTTCAAGGACACGCAGCCCGCGTTCAACTGGACGATCGTGGTCTGGCTGTTCCTGACCGTGGTCTTCGCCAACCTGGCCGAGGCCGTGGCCGAGGGCCGGGGCAAGGCGCAGGCCGAGACGCTGCGCCGGACCAAGCGGGAGACCGTCGCCCGGCGGCTGGTCGACTGGCACCCCGGCCAGCAGAAGCTGCACGAGGACCCGGTCCCCGGCACCCAGCTCACCCTGGGCGATCACGTCGTGGTCGAGGCCGGGGAGATCATCCCCGGCGACGGCGACGTGGTCGAGGGCATCGCCTCGGTCGACGAGTCGGCCATCACCGGCGAGTCCGCGCCGGTGATCCGCGAGTCCGGCGGTGACCGGTCCGCGGTCACCGGCGGCACCAAGGTCCTGTCCGACCGGATCGTGGTGCAGATCACGTCCAAGCCGGGCGAGACGTTCATCGACCGGATGATCGCCCTGGTCGAGGGCGCCAAGCGGCAGAAGACGCCGAACGAGCTGGCGCTGAACATCCTGCTGGCCTCGCTGACGATCATCTTCATGCTGGCCGTCATCACGCTGCAGCCGATGGCGTTCTACTCCGGAGCGCCGCAGAGCCTGGTCATCCTGGTCGCGCTGCTGGTGGCACTGATCCCGACCACGATCGGCGCGCTGCTGTCGGCGATCGGCATCGCGGGCATGGACCGGCTGGTGCAGCGCAACGTGCTGGCCATGTCCGGCCGCGCGGTCGAGGCGGCCGGCGACGTGAACACGCTGCTGCTGGACAAGACCGGCACGATCACGATCGGCAACCGGCAGGCCACCGAGTTCATCCCGGTCGACGGGGTGACCGCGGAGCAGCTCGCCGACGCGGCCCAGCTGTCCAGCCTGGCCGACTACACGCCGGAGGGCCGCTCGATCGTCGTGCTGGCCAAGAACCAGTACGGCCTGCGCGAGCGGGAGGCCGGCGAGCTGCCCGGCGCCGAGTTCGTGGAGTTCACCGCGCAGACCCGGATGAGCGGCATCGACCTGGCCGACGGGCGGCAGGTCCGCAAGGGAGCCGCCGCCTCGGTCGCCCAGTGGATCCGCGACAACGGCGGCACGCCGCCCACCGGCCTCGGGCACACGGTGGACAGCATCTCCGGGGTGGGCGGCACCCCGCTGGTGGTGGCCGAGCGGACCAACGGCACCGCCCGGGGCCTGGGCGTGATCTACCTCAAGGACATCGTCAAGGAGGGCATCGCCGAGCGGTTCGCGGAGATGCGCAAGATGGGCATCCGCACCGTGATGATCACGGGCGACAACCCGCTGACCGCCAAGGCCATCGCGGACGAGTCCGGCGTGGACGACTTCCTCGCCGAGGCGACGCCGGAAGACAAGATGGCCCTGATCAAGAAGGAGCAGGAGGGCGGCAAGCTGGTCGCCATGACCGGGGACGGCACCAACGACGCCCCGGCCCTGGCCCAGGCCGACGTCGGCGTGGCCATGAACACCGGGACCTCGGCCGCCAAGGAGGCCGGGAACATGGTGGACCTGGACTCCAACCCGACCAAGCTCATCGAGATCGTGGAGATCGGCAAGCAGCTCCTGATCACCCGCGGCGCGCTGACCACGTTCTCGATCGCGAACGACGTGGCCAAGTACTTCGCGATGCTGCCGGCCATGTTCTCGGTCGCCTTCCCCGACCTGTCCAAGCTGAACATCCTGCACCTGCACAGCCCGGAGTCGGCGATCACCTCGGCGATCATCTTCAACGCGCTGATCATCGTCGCGCTGATCCCGCTGGCGCTGCGCGGCGTGCGCTACAAGCCGGCCTCGGCGCAGTCGATGCTCCGCAGGAACCTGTGGATCTACGGCATCGGCGGGCTGATCATCCCGTTCGTCGGCATCAAGCTCATCGACCTCATCATCCAGTTCATCCCAGGGTTTAGGTGATCGGCACATGAACCGCCTTCCCAACATCGTCCGGCAGCACATCGCGGCCCTCCGGCTGCTGCTGATCTTCACCGTGATCACCGGGATCATCTATCCGTTGTTCATGTACGGGATCGCGCAGGCGGCGTTCAACAAGCAGGCCAACGGGTCGCTGGTCACCTTCCACGGCCGCGTGGTCGGCTCCAGCCTGCTGTGCCAGGAGTTCGTGGACGCCAAGGGCAACCCGCTGCCGCAGTACTTCCAGCCGCGGCCGTCGTACGCGATCGTCGGCTGGTCGCTGAGCCAGGAGAAGAACGGCACGTATGAGATCACGGGCACGGGGCCGAACAATTACGGCTGCAACCCGCTGTACTCCAGCGCGTCGAACCTCGGCCCGAACAACCCGGCCCTGAACCAGTTCATCAAGCAACAGCAGGAGGCGATCGCGAAGTTCGACCACGTCAAGATCTCGCAGATCCCCGCGGACGCGGTGACGGCCTCGGGCTCCGGCCTCGACCCGGACATCTCGCCGCAGAACGCCGCGATCCAGGTGGACCGGGTGGCCGCCGCCCGCCACGTCAGCCCGGCCGCGATCCGGGCCCTGGTCGCCAAGTACACGCAGGGCCGGACCCTGGGCTTCCTTGGCGAGTCCCGGGTCGACGTGCTCACGCTGAACATCGCGCTCGACCAGATGTACCCGGTGCCGTAGAGCATCCCCGATCCAGGCAGGTGACCCCAGATCCAGATAGTTAGGACGGTCATGACGCAAGCGCGCGGGCGGACGGAGGGTCCGCCCGCGCGCGTGGATGCCGAGCCCGGCCCGCGGGTTCTCATCGTGGAAGACGAGCCCGCGCTGCTGCGGGCGCTGCGGATCAACCTGCGCGCCCGCGGCTACGACGTGGTGACCGCGGCGGCGGGGCGCGAGGCCCTCGCCCAGGCCAGGCGGTTCCCGCCGGACGTGGTCCTGCTCGACCTCGGGCTCCCGGACCTGGACGGCCGCGAGGTGATCCGCGAGCTGCGCGGCTGGTGCGCGGCGCCGGTGATCGTGCTCTCCGGCCGGGCCGGCTCGGGCGACAAGATCGGGGCACTCGATGCGGGCGCCGACGACTACGTGACCAAGCCGTTCGACATGGAGGAACTGCTCGCCCGGCTGCGGGCGGCGATGCGCCGCACCGACCAGCCGCCGCGTGCCGTCCCGTTCCAGATAGGCCAGCATGAGATCGACCTCACCGCGCATACGATCCAGGGGCCGCCCGGCCAGGAACAGATGCACCTCACCCCGACCGAATGGCGGCTGCTGGAGATCCTGCTCGAAGCGCCCGGGCAGCTGGTCAGCTCCGACCGCCTGCTGGGCGAGGTCTGGGGGCCTGGCTTCGAGCGCAGCACCCACTACCTCCGGTTCCACATGGCGGGCCTGCGACGCAAGCTCGAGGACGATCCCCACCGACCCCGCCATCTGCTGACCGAGCCGGGCATGGGATACCGCTACCAGCCGTAGGCCGCATCGTGGCCTATTGTCGGCTGTGAAGCGGGAATCCCCAGCCAGGGCAGGAGTGCTTCACAGAGATAGCGATGAGCGATATGGGTAACCCGAGTTACGCCGGCCGGCCCGTCCCCCGGGGCCGCGGCCAGCTGAGGATCTATCTCGGCTCGGCCGCCGGGGTGGGCAAGACCTTTGCCATGCTCGGCGAGGGGCACCGGCGCGCCGAGCGCGGCACGGACGTGGTCGTGGCGTTCGTGGAGACGCACGGGCGGCCGCACACCGCGTCCCAGGTCGAGGGCCTGGAGCTGATAGCCCGCAAGCGCATGTCCTACCGGGGGGCCTCGTTCGAGGAGATGGACATCGACGCGGTGCTGGCCCGCCGTCCCCAGGTGGCGCTGGTCGACGAGTACGCCCACACCAACGTCCCCGGCTCGCGGAACGAGAAGCGCTGGCAGGACGTCGAGGAGCTGCTCGAGGCCGGGATCGACGTCATCTCCAACGTGAACATCCAGCATCTGGCCTCGCTGAACGACGTGGTCGAGAAGATCACCGGCGTCCCGCAGCGGGAGACCGTCCCGGACGCGATCGTCCGCGCGGCCGACCAGGTCGAGCTGGTCGACCAGACCCCGGAGGCGTTGCGGCGCCGGATGGCGCACGGCAACATCTACCCGGCCGAGAAGATCGACGCGGCGCTGACCCACTACTTCCGGGCCGGGAACCTGGCCGCGCTGCGCGAGCTCGCGCTGCTGTGGCTGGCCGACAAGGTCGATGAGGGCCTGCAGCGGTACCGGGCGGCGCACGACATCCACGGCACCTGGGAGGCGCGGGAGCGGGTGGTGGTCGCCCTCACCGGGGGGCCGGAGGGAGATACCCTGATCCGCCGGGCGGCCCGGATCGCCGCCCGCTCGTCCGGCGGCGACCTGCTCGCGGTGCACGTCACCAAGTCGGACGGCCTGACCGGCGCGAATCCGGCCACCCTGGCCGAGCAGCGGCGCCTGGTGGAATCCCTCGGCGGCACCTACCACCAGGTCGTCGGCGACAACGTGCCGGAGACCCTGCTCACCTTCGCCCGGGGTGAGAACGCGACCCAGCTGGTGCTCGGCGTCAGCCGCCGCAACTGGCTCTCGGCGCTGCTCACCGGGCCCGGCGTCAGCAACCGCACGATCCGCGGATCCGGCGACATCGACGTGCACATGGTTACCCACGGCGAGATGGGCCGCGGCCGGGGGCTGCCCCGGGTCCGCGGC
>JASIJN010000234.1 GCA_030050125.1 Streptosporangiaceae bacterium
GCCCGCCCGGCGCGGCCGCCGGTGCCCGGCCGGCCCCGCCCGTCGGGTCCAGAATTGCGTTGGGCATCTCAGCTTCCCTGCTGCTCGGCCGTGGACCGGCCCGAAGATCGGCGATGACACGTGACAAGTCTGCCTACGGGCACATTAAACTAGGCCGCTTTTCCTGTCACGCCATCCCTTCCGTCCCGCGGCAGGCCTCGGCCGGCACCCCGGCGCTGACCTCGCCATCCGTGGAAGGTTCCGCCCCGGGACGTCCGCGTTGAATAGCCCATTCTGGATCGGTCGTCGTGAACAACGTCATACGTTGGCGCCTGCGGTGGGTCCGGGCATACGCGCCGGCCGCCTCGGCGACGCAGCCACGGCCGCCGGGCCGACCGGGACGTTCCCGCAGATCTATGACTTGTACTGCTACGGGAGTAACATGCGCATCCAGTCACTCGGCCGGGCGACGCCTAGGGACCGGGCTGCGCCCGGCCGGGTGACGCCGGCCGCCGGCCGGCCCGGCCGCGGGTCTTCCGTGCCCACACGCGTGCTTCGCCCCTGGCCCGTTCCGCGCCGTTGAGGCGGTTGTCTGTCTAGACAGGACAGCGTGTTAGTGGGTGATCATGTCTTCGTCAGCCCATGCTCACTGGCAGATACAGGAAGCCAAGCAGCGCTTCAGCGAGGTGATCCGCGCGGTAGGGCAGGATGGCCCGCAGATCATCACCCGACACGGACAGGACGTCGCCGTGATCGTGGATATTGCCGAGTACCGCCGCCTGACCAGCCCCGCAGCGGATCTCACGCAGATCCTGCTCGGGCCGCCAAGGCTCGATGATGACGCCGCCGCGGTCTTCGATGAGATCGAGTCCGATCGTAAGCAGGACCTTGGCCGCGAGGTTGATCTCGTGGGTGATGTGTGAGCTACCTGCTTGACACCAACGTTCTGTCCGAGACGCGCAAACGCCACATGGCTCCGAGCGTGGCCGAGTGGATAGCGGCGACGCCCCCGGACAGGCTCTACGTCTCCGTGCTGACTCTGGGCGAGATCGAGCAGGGCATCGCCCGTATCCGCGACCGGGGAGACGGGCAGCAGGCTGCGGCGCTCGGGCGCTGGCTACGGGACGTGGAGGCAGGCTTCGCCGACCGGATCGTGCCTATCACCCTTCGTATCGCGTCTGAGTGGGGCAGCAAGCACCCGGAGCAACCCGTTCCGGTGGTCGACGCGCTTATCGCGGCTACCGCCAGGGTGCACGGCTGGATCGTGGTCACCCGCCACACCAGCGACTTCGAGCGATCTGGGGTCCGGGTACTCAATCCTTTCAGCGGCTGAGAACGAAAGCGGCCGCCGTTGGCGCCGGCGGGCCGGCCCTCTTGACAGCACCCGGGCTGCGGCGTGTCATTTGTTGCGACGAGCGTGACGGGATTCGTCAGCTATCGTCGCGTCCGCCCGGACAGGAAAGAGGAACGGCCATGGCAGTGTCGGCACCCGCGCGCCCGGACCCCCGGGCTCTTGTGACCGAGGGAGCGCACCTCATCGGCGCGGACTGGGTCCCGGCGCGCGGCGGCGAGACCATCGACGTGATCAACCCGGCCACGCAGGAGGTGCTGCTGCGCGTGCCGCGGGGCGGCGCCGCCGACATCGACGACGCGGTGCAGGCCGCCGCCGCGGCCTTCCCGGCCTGGCGGGACGCGAGCCCGGTGACCCGGGCCGAGGCCCTGTACCGGTGGGCCGAGCTGTGCCGCGGCCACGCGGCGGAGCTCTCCGCGCTGGAGTCGATGGAGGTGGGCCACCCGGACTGGGGGCCGTCCCCGGTACCGCGCACGCTGGTCTACGTGGCCGGCCTGGCGGACAAGATCACCGGCCAGACGCTGCCCGCGGCCGCCCCCGGGGTACTCGGCATGACCATCCGGGAGCCGTACGGCGTGTGCGGCAGCATCATCCCGTGGAACGTGCCCGGGCCGATCATGGTGACGGACGTGGCGCCCGCGATCGCTACCGGCAACACGATCGTGGTCAAGCCGGCCGAGGACGCGCCGCTGACCTGCCTGCTGCTGGCCCGGCTGGCTCTCGAGGCCGGGATTCCGCCCGGCGTGATCAACGTCGTGACCGGGTACGGCACCGAGGCGGGCGCCGCCCTTCCGGCCCACCCGCTGGTCCGGCGGATGAGCTTCACCGGTTCGCCGGAGACCGGCAGCAAGGTCATGGAGGCCTGCGCGAGGAACCTGATCCCGCTGCACGTGGAACTGGGCGGCAAGGCGCCGCAGATCGTGCTGCGCGACGCGAACCTGGCCCGGGCCGTGCCCTCGATCGTGCGCAGCATCACCCTCAACACCGGGCAGGTCTGCGCGGCCGGCTCCCGGCTGCTGGTGAGCCAGAGCATGCGGGCCGAGCTCGTGGACGCGGTGGCCGACGCGTTCCGCCAGGTGCGGGTGGGCCCCTGGTACGAGGACGTCCAGATGGGACCGCTGATCAGCGCCAGGCAGGAGCGGCGGGTGCTCGGCTACCTCGACATCGGCCGCGAGGAGGGAGCCGAGGTCGTGACCGGCGGGCACAAGCTGGCCGGCGAGAAGTACGACAAAGGGTTCTTCGTGGAGCCCACGATCTTCGACCGGGTCGCCCCGGACATGCGCATCGCGCAGGAGGAGATCTTCGGGCCGGTCCTTTCGGTGCTCGGCTTCGACGACGAGGACGAGGCCATCGCGATCGCCAACGGCACCAGGTACGGCCTCAACGCGTCCGTCTGGACCAGCGACGTGAGCCGCGCGATCCGGCTGGCCCGGGGCGTGCAGGCCGGCCAGGTCACGATCAACGGGTTCGGGTCGTTCGGGGTCATCGGCGCGCCCTGGGGCGGCTACAAGCACAGCGGATTCGGCCGGACCATGAGCGCCGACTCGATGCTCGACTACACCCAGCTCAAGACCGTCATCATCAACGCCGCCGACTAGGAGACCGATCACGCGACATATGACGTCACGGACGTCGGTCAGCGCAGCGTTCAGCATGTATGCGCGCTGTCCGGCGTCGAAGCGAACTGGCGTGATGGCCGTGGTCATGCCACACGGCCGTTGGATACCCTCATGGGCGTGACCGTCTCTCATCAGCCACAATCGCCCGACGAGCTGGCGGTGCTGGCCGGCGACGACGGCTCCGAGGCGCGGCCGTCGGGCGTCGCCCAGAGGCCGCCGCGGCTGCTGCTCACGCTGCTCGGGGACTACTGGTGGCAGCACACCGAGTCGCTGCCGTCGGCCGCGCTGGTCGCGCTGCTGGCCGAGTTCGGCGTCAGCGACTCGGCCGCCCGGGCCGCGCTCAGCCGCCTGACCAGGAACCGGCTGCTGGTTACCTCCAAGATCGGCCGGCGCACGTTCGTGCGGCTCAGCGGGCGGGCGGCGCGGATCCTCGACGAGGGCGCGCGCCACATCTTCTCGTTCGGCCGGGACACCCAGCCGTGGGACGGGATGTGGAGCCTGGTGGCGTTCTCGATCCCGGAGCAGAACCGGGCCGCCCGGGATGCCCTGCGCAAGCAGCTGCGCTGGCTCGGCTTCGCCCCGCTCTACGACGGGCTGTGGGTGGCACCAAGGGATCAGGCGTCCGAGGTCGTCGGCAGGCTGTCCGAGCTGGGCATCAGCACCGCGACCGCGTTCCGGGCCACGACGGTCCCCGGCATCGAGCCCGACGGCTTCCCGCAGCGCGCCTGGGACCTCGACGACCTGCACGGCCGGTATGAAGCGTTCATCTCCCATGCCGAGCGGCTCAGGGAGCGTGCCCTGGCGGGCCGGATATCGCCGGTGGAGGCGCTGGTCGCCAGGACCCGGGTCATGGACGAGTGGCGCGCGTTCCCCGGCCTCGACCCCGACCTGCCGGGCGAGCTGCTCCCCGAGGCGTGGCCGCGGGCCGCCGCCCGAGAGCTGTTCATCGCCAGCTACGACCTGCTGGGGCCGCTGGCCGCGCACCGGGTGCGGCAGATCATCG
>JASIJN010000235.1 GCA_030050125.1 Streptosporangiaceae bacterium
GAGGCCATCTCGACCTCGTTGAACGTCCGCGGTGAGCCCATGTTCACTTCGTAGGTGAGTCCGGCGGCCTGATCTTCGTCGCTGCTGAACCTGGTGAGGCTCGTGCCGTTGACGGCATTGGTGATGGCGTTCTGCGGTGCGTCCGTGGCACCCGAAGGTGCACTGGTGCTGGCAGTAAAGCCCGTTTCGCTGAGTTCCGACTCGTCTGTGCCCGACGCACCGCAACTGGTGGCGCTGCCGCCGACGACCCACTCGAACGAGACGCTGTTCTCATACCCTTCGGTGTCGGTGGCGGTCACGGTGACCACGTCACTCTCCTGGTAGAGAGCGGTGCCGGTTATGTCGCCGGTCGACGGGTTGAGGTAGAGCCCCGCCGGCAGCCCGGTAGCGGTGTAGCTCAGGCTCTGGCCTGAGGCCGAGTCGGTGGCGCTCAGCTGCAGGTTGACCGCACCGCCGGCCGCCGTGGACTGGTTGCCCGGGCTAGTGACCGTGACGGTGTCGGGGCCAACGGCGCTGGCCAGCGTGAGCGACCCGGTGAGGGGCAGGCTGGCCGACGAGTCACCGACGCCGATGGCATAGGTGCCGGCGGGCGCCGTCCACCCGCCGCCATCGGGGTCCGGGCCCGACCAGGCCGACGGATAGGTGCCGGCCCCCGGCCCGCCCCAGTAGGTGAGGTCGTGCACCGGAACGCTGAAGGTGACGGTCGTAGACGCGCCGGCGTTGAGATTGACGCGCTGGAAGCCTTTCAGCTGCCACGGCGGCTCGCCGGTGCTCGAGGGATCCCCGATGTACAGCTGGGCTACGTCGGCGCCGGAACGGCTGCCGGTATTGGTCACCGTGGCGCTGACGGTCGCCGTTCCGGCGGAGTTGAAGCCGGTCACCGACAGGTTGGAGAACGAGAACGTCGTGTAGGAAAGCCCGTACCCGAAGGGGAACAACGGAGTCTGGTCGGTGGACTGGTACCAGCGATACCCGACGTCAATGCCCTCGTTGTACTGGAGCTGGCCGTACTCACCGGGGAATTCCTCGGGGGTGGAGGCCGGGACCTGCGACAGGCTGGCGGGGAAGGTAACGGGCAGGTGGCCGGAAGGGTCGAAGCTTCCGAACAATACGTTGGCCAGCGCCGTGCCGTCTTCCTGTCCGGGATACCAGGCTTCGACAACCGCGGCCACCGACGACAGCCACGGCATGGTGACGGCCGAGCCAGAATTGAGCACCACAATGGTGTGAGGGTTGGCGGCGGCAACGGCACTGATAAGGCTGTCCTCGGTGGTGCCGAGGTCGATGCTGCTGAGGTCCGAGCCCTCGGTCTCGTCGTAGCCTGCGAAAACGACGGCCACGCTGGCCGACTGAGCGGCGGCCACGGCCGAGGACTGGCTGGAGCCGCTGTTGTACGTGATCGTCGCTCCCGGTGCTGCCGCCTGGATGCCGGCCAGCGGGCTGACCGGTGCCGTAGAGGCGTTAACGCAGGCGCTGCCGCCGCCCGAGTAGGGGTACACGTTGCCGGGGCTGCCGTAACTGCAGTTCTGATCGGACAGGCCGGGGTTGGCGTTGGTGCCGATCACCGCGATGGAACCCACGGAGCCGGCGCTGAGCGGCAGCAGGCTACCGGAGTTCTTCAGGAGCACCGTCCCTTCCTCCGCTACCTGCAGGGCGGTGCTGACGTGGGCCGCGGTGCTCACCGTGGCGCCGGTCGACCCGGTGTTGCCCGTGTTCATCACGCCCGAGTTGAACAACTCGGTCAAGATCCGCTCGACGGCGTCGTCGAGGTAGTCCCTGGGCACCGAGCTGCCTATGGCGCTGGAAAGATCCGAGCCGAAGTAGTTGTCGGTGCCGGGCATGTCCATGTCCTCGCCGGCCTCGATGGCCGGGGCCGTGCTCTGGGTAGCCGACCAGTCGGACGTGACAAAGCCCTGAAAGCCGAGCTGGTTGTCGAGGTCACCTAAGAGGTAGTCCTGCTGGCATGCGGGCGAGCCATTGGGCCAGCTGTAAGCGCACATGGCCGAATCCGCCCCGGCGTTGACCGCGGCCTGGAAGGCGGGCATGTATATCTCCTGCATGGCCCGTTCCTGCACTACGTCGTCGTCGGAGGAGGTGTTGCGGTTCGTCTCGTTGTTGTAGACGGCGTAGTGCTTCACCTGGTCGATAATGCCCTGGCCCTGCACCCCTTGTACGTAGGCGGCTGCCATCTGGCCGGCCAGGTACGGATCCTCGCCCAAGGACTCGAACGCCCGCCCCCAGCGCGGGTCCCGCACGATGTTGACCGTCGGCCCGAGATTGACGTTGGCCCCCTTCCCGGCCTCCTCCGAGCCGACCACCGCCCCGTACTGCTGCTCGAGGCCGGTGTCCCAGGAGGAGGCGGCGGCCACCGGAGCCGGCAGCTGGGTTACCCCGCTGAGGCCGTCGCCCACGCCCTGGGGGCCGTCCTGAAGGTTGACCGAGGGTATGCACAGCGCCGCGATGGCGGGCACATTGCCGACGTAGCTGCCACTGGCCCCGTAGACCAGCTGGAGTTCCTGCGCTTGCGACATGTCGGCCATGACCTCTTCGACCCGCTGGCTGACGGGCGCGGTCGAGCCCACCCAGGGGCACGACGCCGCCGCGGCCTTGCCCATCAGGCCGGGGCTGACCACGGAACTGAGCGCGACAACCGTGGCGCCGGCGGCGACCAGGGC
>JASIJN010000236.1 GCA_030050125.1 Streptosporangiaceae bacterium
CGCCCACGCCTACTGGTACGAATGGTTCGTCGCCACCGAACGCGGCCGCCGCGCCATGCACGAGGACCGGCGAGACTTCTGCCGGTACCTGTGGGCCACCTGGTCACCCTCCTGGGCGTTCGACCCCGCGCGGTTCCAGCAGGCGGCCGAATCCTGGGACAACGACGACTGGCCCCTGATCACCGTCCACGCCTACCGGCACCGGTGGGGCGAAGCCCGCGGCGACCCCGCCTACGAGCAGATCGAACACAGCCTGGCCCGGCCGGCGCCCGTCGTGCGCCCCACTCTCGTGATCCACGGAGCAGACGACGCCGACAACCTCCCGCGCACCACCGCCCGCCAGGAACACCTGTTTCTCGCCGGCTACCAGCGACTGCTGCTCGACGGAGTCGGCCACTTCCCCCCGCGCGAAGCCCCCGGCCTCGTCGCCGATGCGATCCTTTCGACCCCTCCGGTACCCCGCTGATCAGCAGGGCGACGCTCAGGCGGGGAGGGAGTCATTCCAGCGGGCGAGCGCCTGCCCTATCTGGTGCGGTGAGTCTTCCTGGAGGAAGTGCAAGCCGGGTACGGTCACCTCGGTCTGGCTGGGCCAGCCGCGGCAGAAGGCGCGCTCTTGTGCCGAGTGGGTGCCGGGGTCGGCGTTGATGAACAGCTTGGGCAGCGGGCTGGCGGCGAGCCATTGGCCGTAGGACGCCACGATCTGGCAGACGTCGGCCGGCTCGCCGTCGATGGGCAACTGGCGGGGCCAGGTAAGCGTGGGCCGCCGCCCCTCACCCGGCTCGAGGAACGGGCGCCGGTAGGCGTCCATCTCCGCGTCGGTGAGCGTGCGCAGGACGCGCTGCGGCAGCAGCGACTCGACGAACAAGTTGTCTTCCAGGACCATCTGCTCTCCTTGCGGGGAGCGGAGCTTCCTGAAGAACGCCCGGGTCTGTGGCGACCACTCGTCCCAGCTGACGGGCCGCACGATCGCCTCCATGTAGGCGATGCCCCGCACCGCGCCGCGGTGCCGGTTCGCCCAGTCGAAGCCGAGCGCGGAGCCCCAGTCGTGCACGACGAGGGTCACACGGTCATGCACGCCGAGGGCGTCGAGCAGGGCATCGAGATAGCGCCGGTGCTCGGCGAAGGCGTAGGAATCGCGCCCGCTCGCGGGCAGCTTGTGCGAGTCGCCCATCCCGATCAGGTCGGGGGCGATGCACCGGCCGGCCGGCTGGAGGTACGGGAGAATGTTCCGCCACAGGTAGGACGAGGTGGGGTTGCCGTGCAGGAAGACGATCGGGTCTCCCTGCCCGGCCTCGACGTAGGCCATGGCATGGCCGGACACGTCCAGGTACCGCTTCTCATACGGCATGACCTCGCTGATCACGAAATCTTCCTCCCTGCCTGCGTCGCTGGGCCCGATTATTCGCCGGTGCCAGGCCGGCAGGCTGCAACATTTTTTGCCCGATCACACCGCGCAAGCAGGGCGGCAGGGTTACCCGGCCAGCGGGCCTCCCCTCCGCCCGGTCCCGCACCTGGCCGGGTCGGGAGAATCCCTGGCCTTTCGTTCCACACGGGCAGAGAATCAGCCAGTAAGAACTGCGGCGGGGGGTCAGTAGAGAGGTTACGCAGATGGCACCAACGTGTCGTCGGCGCAGATCAGGTTGGCAGACGCTGACTCTGCGCTCTGCGTCGGCGGCCGCGATGGCGGCCTGCGCCATTCTGCTCTCCGGGTGCCACCACCATTCCATCCCGCTGGTCGGGCCGTCGTGCGGCATAAAGCAGCTACCGATCGTCAAGTCGATTTCCCCCAGATCAGGTCCTGCCGCTGGCGGTACGAGAGTGACAATCACCGGCAGATGCTTCACGGCGGCGGCAACTGTGCGCTTCGGCGGCGTCGCAAGCCCCAGCGTGGAGGTCTACTCCACCGTCAAGATCGTCGCTACCAGCCCGGCAGGCAGGGGCACCGTGCCGGTCACGGTCAGCGTGTCGGCCGGCTCGTCCGCGCGGACGGCCGCGAACCAGTTCAGGTACGAGCCGCCCGGTACCGCGGGCGCCTCGGCGGGCGCGTCGAGTTGAGGAACCGGATATGGCCGAGACCGGGCTAGTGGCGGGCGAACCGGGTTCCCCGGCGCCCTCAGCTTCCGGCCGCGACGCGGCCGGAACGCGATCGGTCGGCGACGCCGACGATTCGGGGCCGCTGTCGGCGAACCGGGTGGCGATCGCGAGGGTGATCGCCGCGAACACGTCCGTACTGATCGCGGCACTGGTCTGCATGGGCTGGGCGTACCAGAACGCCGAGTACACGTACTTTCACCTCAACCCGCTGGAACTGAACGTCAGCGTCGTCGAGTACATGCTCTACACCCTGAACTTCCTCAGGCCGTCCCTCTTTATCACCGCGGCCGTCGCGGTCGCCTGCGGCGCGGGATTCGCCGCGTTTCCCGAACTACGCGGCTGGTTCGGCCTGCACCGGCGGCGGGCTCCCGCGGCCAAGGGGGCGAAGGGTGACCGGGTGGGCCAAGATCGCCTAGAGGCTCGCCCTGAAGAAGCTCCAGCAGGGCCGCCGCTCCGCCTGCGGCCGGGGAACTGGCCGTGGCCGCTTCCGCCGCTCGCCACCGCCGGGCTGGTGATAACAGTCGGATTCGTTATCTGCTATTTCGCCGATGCGCCGTTCAGCGACTACGTATACCTGGCCGGTTTCGGCATCGGACCGCTGCTCTTCACCTGGTCCTACCGATCCCTCAGCAGGGGTCGTTTTGCTTACGCGACGGCCGTCATGATCGCTGCCGCGTGCGCCGTGTACGCGGGGGTCTTGTACGCCCAGACGCAGGGCCGCCAGGAAGCCATCACGATAGCCAACGGCGGCGGGCCGATGCCGGACGTGACCGTATACAGCACCCAGCCGCTGAGCTTGTCGGGGCA
The DNA here is from genome assembly GCA_030050125.1 of Streptosporangiaceae bacterium. Next base: position 2,902 of record JASIJN010000236.1, read on the forward strand.
CGGCATCAGGGCCTATCCGCTCAATCCCGGAACTGGTTACCGCTGGCGCTACGAGGGACTGCGGTTGCTGACGATGCGGTCCGGAGCCTACTACCTGTTTCCGGCGCGCCCGACTTTCCCTGAGACGACGTACATTCTCTACGACAGCAACGGAACCCAGGTAGAGCTGAGCTAGCCGGACCCGCCTGAGCTGGCCGGACCCGCCTGAGCTGGCCGGATCCACCCGATACCGCGGCGGAGCGGGCGCTGTGGCATGCCCGGCACCTCGGCGCGACCACGGATCGTGACCAGGTGGAGGCTGGACGCTTCCGGGCAGAGGCTGTACGTCCGGAACGTGGGCGGTTAGCCTAGAAGCTTGCGAGGTTGTCCCTGTCGCGGGGAGGTCATATGCCGCGCAGGATCGGGCGCCTGCGACCGGTCGCCGGCCGGTTGACGGCTGCCCCGGTGGTTGGCATCGCGGCGGTCGCGTTCCTGCCCGCGGCGGCCAAGCCTCCGGCGATTCCAGAGGCTGACCTGCCCTATATCGGCTTGCTTGTCTATTGCTTCAGCTTCGTCGCCCTCCTTGTGTTCGGCATATGGGGGTTCCGGATCGGTACCGGCTGGCGCGATGAAGGCAACGGCGGCGGCGGCTCGAAGGGCCCCGAGGCCGAACCGCCGCGGCCCTCCGGCGGCCGGGAACTGACCGACGACTTCCCCGCGTGGGAGGAGCAGTTGGGGGCGCCCGAGCGCGAGCCCGCCGCGTCGGATCGGCCGGACAAGGTTTCAGCCGGCACGCCGTGACGGCACCCTCCTCCACGCGAACGTAATCAGACGGCCGACCGGGAGCAAAGGCGTCGGCGCACTGGCGCGAGCAGTGCGGAGCGGCGCCTACGGTGGTCGTAGTTACGCAGGCCATCGGCGACTTGCGAGGACAGCAGATCATGAGCGACTGGCCGGAGGGCTGGTATCGGGACGAGCCTGGGCGGCAGGGAACACCTTCGCCACTGGGCGGATCACACCAGGCCCCGCTCGGCGGATCACACCAGGGGCCGCCCGCCCAGGCAAGTGCTGGCCGGTCCCCCTGGCCGGACCAGCCACCCCTGCGTTCGGCATCGGGACGGGCCGCACCGGCCGCACCGGGTCGGCCCGCGATCCGTCCACGAGGCCCGAGCGGGCGCCGATGGCGGTTCTGGGGTCAGCCCGGCCGTCATGGGCGGCGGATCGTTCTGATCGCGGGAACCGTGGTGGCCGTCTTGGTCGCCGCGACCGCCTCGTCGTATTTCTGGCTGGACTCCAAGCTGAACCGGTCGGTGGTGCTGCCGGCCTTCGCCGGGCAGTCGGCCGGCCAGAACTGGCTGATCGCCGGCTCGGACACCCGTGACGGCCTTACCAACCGGCAGATCCGCAGGCTGCACGTGGGCTTCGACTTCGGCACGGCGAACTCCGACTCGCTGATGCTGCTGCACATCGGCGGCGGCAGGCCGGTGCTGATCAGCATCCCGCGCGACTCGTACGTGCCGATTCCCGGGTACGGCTATAACAAGATCAACGCTGCGCTCGGATTCGGCGGGCCGACACTGCTCGTCGAGACCGTTGAGGACGTCACCGGCCTGCGCATCAACCACTACGTGGGCATCGGGTTCGGCGGGCTGGTCAGCGTGGTCAACCAGGTCGGTGGCGTGAAGATCTGCCTGCCCACGGCGCTGTACGACATCGACTCCGGCGCCAACTTCAAGCCAGGCTGCCACACGATGAACGGCGCGCAGGCGCTGGCCTTCGTCCGGGACAGGCATTCTTTCGCCGACGAGGACCTGCAGCGGATGCAGGACCAGCGGGCGTTCCTCAAGGCGCTGCTGGACAAGGCCACCAGCCCTAGCGTCTTCCTCGATCCGTTTGTCGCCATGCCGTTCGGTTCCGCCGCCGCGAGCGCGATCTCCGTCGACCGGGGCACGAACCTGTACAGCCTGGTCAAGATGGCGTTCGCGCTGCGCGACCCGCTGACCGGCACGGTCCCGACCGCCAACCCCAACTACCTCACCTCGAACGCGGGCGATGCCCTGCTATGGAACCGCACCGAGGCCCTCGCGCTGTTCAACGCGCTGAAGAACAACCAGTCCGTCCCGGCAGGCCTGCTGAGCGGGACAACGATCGGCTGAGGAGCGCCCCCCAGCCAGGGCGGACGGTGCCAGGTACCCGCCGGCGACCACGGCGCACGCGGCCGCTGCCCGCGGCGCGGTAACTCCTGGCCAGGTACCGGTGCGTAATGTCCTTCTGGAACATGTCACCGGTCTCGCCCGGAGACCGGCCGCGCTCACCGCAGGGGGCCAGACCAGAGCGGTACCGGTGACGGTCAGGCCACTGGTCCGGCCACCGTCACCAGCGTCCCGTAGGTGATCAGGTTCCAGACGTCTTCCGCCGTGCTGCCGTAGGACGGGAGTTCCACGCAGCCGAGCGACTGGTACCACCCGTAGCTGCCGCGAGGGAACGCGTGCACGGCGTCGCCGCCGTTGAAGTAGGACACCCAGTAGACGGTGTCGTCGTAACGCGAGCCGTCCGGATTGTTGCCGATCATCTGGGTGACCTGGTAGCGCAGGTAGACGGGGAATGTGCCGTCCGGGGTGGGGCTGGCGGCGATGCCCGTGTTCACCGGCGAGGTGATCGCGACCTGGCCGTTGTGGTACAGGACCAGATGCTCGTTGCCCGCCTGTGTCACCCACACGTAGGTATAGCCATGCTGGTTCTGATCGCCCTTGGCGATCGCGGTGAGCAGGTGTGCCCACACGCGCGGGCCGGCGACGCCGTCCATGTTGAGGTTGTGGTCGAACTCGAAGGTCCGGATCGCGCCGTCGGTGATCTCGTTGTTGGTCCCGACAGACCACTGGCTGGTCAGCGCGGCCGGGTACCCGGAGTCGAAGCTGAAGGTGCCGGCCGGCGGATCGTACGCGGCGGCAAGCTGCGCGCGGGCGTCGGTCGCCGGGACGTAACCAGCGGCCTGCGTCGGCGTCCAGCTCACCGGGATGTACCCGAGCTGCGACAGGAGCTGATCCAGCCGGAGCATGGAGTACTGGCCGGTGCTGAAGCTGAAGCTTGTGGCGGCGGTCGTGGCCGTGCCCGCCGGGGCCGGGATGTTCACCGTCACGTGGGTGTCTTCCCTGAAGCCGACCTGCGGGGTGAAGATCGCCTCGTCTTTGGACACCTGCCAGCTCCCCGCGATGGCGGGAGACAAGGTGGGCAGGGGAGTGCCTTTGGTGACAGGTCCCGAGTACGTGACGGTGATCGGGGAGGCGCCGTTGATGCCCGTCGACCCGTTGCCCGGGCTGACGGAGACCACGCTGATCGCGTCGGCCTTCTTGGGACTCGCCTTGTGCCTCGTCTGGTGGCCCGGCATCGTGCCCGCGTTGGCTGCCACGATCACCAGGCCGACCACGATCACAGCCGCAGCACCTGCCGCCGTAGCGATCTTCCAGGACCGTAGCCGTGGGCCGCCCACGATCTTGCTGAACCAATCGCCGTTTCCGGCTCGGCCGCTCGCCCCCCCGGCGTCCGCCAGCGCCGGGACGAGAAGATCGACGGCCGTCGCCGCGGGGTCCTCCGCGGTCCCGGCTCCCTCGGTCCCGGTTTCCGTGGTTGTCGCCTCTGCGGTCCCGGTTTCTGCTCCCCAGGCGCCCGCCAGCTCGGTTTCTGCGGCTCCGGCGTCCGCTAGCGTCGGGACAAAAAGATCGACGGCCGTCGCCGCGGGGTCCTCCGCGGTCCGGGCTTCCTCGGTCCCGGTTTCCGTGGTTGTCGCCTCCGCGGTCCCGGTTTCTGCCCCCCAGGCGCCCGCCAGCTCGGTTTCTGCGGCCTCGGCGTCCGCCAGCTCGGTTTCTGCGGCCCCGGCGCCTGCCAGCGTCGGGACAAAAAGGTCCGCAGCCGTCGCCGCGGGATCCTC
>JASIJN010000237.1 GCA_030050125.1 Streptosporangiaceae bacterium
ATGCCCGGTCCTTAACCCGAGGATCTGGGTGGAAACGGCCGAACAGCCGCCCGGGGTTGTAAGCCGCGGCGATGACGGCCATACAGTCACGCGCCTGCTTGAACCAGTACTGACCCTTGACGACGTGGTGATACGCGGCACGCGTGGCCGTGAAATGCGCGCCGTCCAAGACGCCAGCCTGTTCGCAAGCTTCATCCCGCGATGGGTCGCTGTCGAGACGGCGGCACCGGCCGCGATGGTGATGGAGGCCAAGCTCTTCGGGGTCGGTCTGCTGGATCGCGCTGGCCAGGTCATCCTGGCGGCCGAACAGCCGACCTCCAAGGTGGTCGATGGATGGGCGTGGCTCCTTTGGGAAAAGACCTACCGGCGGTGGCTCAAGGAACGCTCACGGGCTCGTGAGACGGGGAGCCAAGCTCAAGCCACTGCCGAAGCCAACGCGACACTGACAGGTTGATCCCGCGTTCGACCAGGGACGCGGTCGTATCTGCGCCGGACTTGCACACCTCCCACCATGTATCCTTCGGCTCGGCTGAGCCAAAGACAAATTGGGCGATACTTTCATGGCTGGCCATGTTGTGCTGATAGGCGCGCGCCCTTGCCGTGACCAGATCGACTTCGGACAGGCGGGCCAGGGGCAGGAGGCTCGCTCCGCGGCAGAACTGGTCATGACAAGCGAGGATGTCGGCGCTCTCGTCCCGGGATAGCGACGGCAGCCTGCTCGCCTTCAGATAGGAATGAAGCGCGGGTACGAAGACGCTGGGGCTGAAGTCAAGGTCATCGTCCTCTTCGCCATCCCTCTTGGTAATGCGTCGCGGCATCGGGCCGTGCCGGTTGGTCGCGGAGAGGCCGATGAATCCGGCGAAGCCTCCGTAGGCAACAGCGCCGATCGCAGACACGTCGCTTCGCAACAGCACTACTGGGAGCTCGCCGACGGCTGACAACAACGCGACGAGGCCTGCCACGCACCTAGCCTCGTCGAGGCCGTTGTAAGGGTGAAGCAACACAATGGCCACCGGGCGTTGCGCCGATCGCACTTCCTCGATGAGGCACGGCAGTCCCTCTTTCAGCCACCACGGCTCGATCGGGAGGACCACCAGAGTCGGGTCTGTCAAAGACCGCCAGCGCTTGAGCGCAGTCCTGAGCGCCTTTCGGTCATGCCTGGCGATCCGCGGGCTGTCGGTCAGGATGACAGGGACACCGGAATGCCGCTGCCGTTCCAGCCATTCGTCGTACTCGAACAGCGCGGGATGCGCCTCAATCCGGTCCCGTCGGCTAGGTGCATACCGCGCGGGATCTGCGAGCGTGCTCTCGACCATCCGGGCCAGGTTCACCCCACTCGGCCCCGGCACTGCCGCGAACCCGCACGTGCTCACGACCGTGCGCAAATAAGCGACACTCGTCGATCCACCAAGGTAGGGATAGATCCCGCCAGGCAGCCCCGGCAGGGCAGCGCAAGGCTCACGGTTATCAAGGCTGATTCTCACAGGCGGGGCCTCATCGGGGATAGCGATACGTATCAGCTCGATGCTAAAACGTGACCCGTGGGCCGACCATGCGTGACACGCCGGCGAGAGAGCTAGCTGCAAGTCTCCCAATGGTCATAAAACGGTATCTAACAAGCGACTAACTGTGCAGCCGTACTCAATCGGGTGCTCATGTATGGATCGGCCGTCCTCGTCGGCGTGCCAGCGTTTTGTCGCGGAGCGCATCGCGGTTGGGGATAAGGCCTCCGCGGCGGTGGCCACCTTGTTGCACCGGTCGGTGCCGGCACCGGACGAAGCGGAAAACCTCCCCAGTCTGCCGAGGCCGAAATGGCAGGTGAGCGAGACACCCATCCTCGGGATCACGAAGACGCCCACTTGGATGACCAGGGACCTTGATCCCGAGCGGGAGGGTGGTTCGCGATGCCGCGTCGATGGGTGCGCTTGTGCGCGGCGGACACCTAGGCGCGAGTCAGCCTCGCGGCCCTCGCCGACTCGGGTGCCCTGGCCAGCACTAGCGCACCTGGTGCCGGCGCCGCTGCACGGCCCGGCTCCGCTCCCAGATCAGCATCTTGTGCGTGCCGGCCGGCACCTTGACCACCTCGACCTGCGGGCCGTCCCCGGTCGCCGGGCGCAGCTCGTGAGGGTCGGTGCGGACCATATCGGCGAGCATGTGCGCGTCCCTGCCGTCACTCTTGGCCCCCGACACGCCGCGCCGCTCCGGTACCGGGACGCCTGAGCGGGTTCACCGGGTAAACGGCATACTCTGCAGCAATCAGCGCCCGCACCCACGTGCCGCAGGTGTGCGGTCGAAGATGAGGCCCAACACAATTCTCGGTCATATTCTGGCCATGTCACAGAAACGGCTGTAATGACCTTGAAAGGCCACGGTCACCGTTGCGGTGGGGCCATTCCGGTGCTTCGCCACAATGAAGTCGGCCTCGCCTGCGCGTGGTGACTCTCGCTCGTAGGCATCCTCGCGGTGCAGGAGTATGACTACGTCCGAGTCCTGTTCGATCGATCCCGATTCACGCAGATCTGCCAAAAGCGGGCGTTTGTCGGTTCTCTGCTCGGGGCCGCGGTTGAGCTGGGCCACGGCGACGACGGGCACGTCGAGCTCCTTGGCCAGGAGCTTCAGTGAGCGGGACAGGTCCGAGACCTCCTGCTGCCGGTTCTCCACCCGCTTCGGCGAGCTCATGAGCTGCAGGTAGTCGATGATCACCAGGCGCAGGTCGTGGCGCTGCCTGAGGCGGCGGCACTTCGCCCTGATCTCCATCATGGACATGTTCGGCGAGTCGTCGATGAACAGCGGGGCGTCCACCACCTCGCTCATCCGCCGGGCCAGCCTGGCCCAGTCTTCCTCGCCCATCTGACCGGTCCGCATCGAGTGCAGCGGGACCCGGGCCTCCGCGGACAGCAGCCGCATGGTGATCTCGTTGCGGCTCATCTCCAGGCTGAAGATCACCGAAGTCAGGCCCGCCTTGACCGATGCCGCGCGGGCGAGGTCGAGGGCCAGGGTCGAGTTGTGGGTCGGGATCATGCCCGGACCCGCGAGGTAGAGCCGGTCCGGACTGTCCACCTGGACGCAGCGCACCGGCCGCGAGCTCACGCGGCGGACGTCCGCGATGTGCAGCCAGCTCGTCTGCCCCGGGTCATGTCGTGACAGCTCCTTGTGTCGCATCTGCTTGCGGCTCAGCAGGAACACCTGGTCGTCGGCGGCGAACCTGAGCACGCACGGAGCCGTGGGCGGGGGCGCCGGGCACCGGTAGCCGAGGCCGAGGATCAGGTCCCGGACGTCCTGGGCGAGCCGCGCGGCCGCCAGCTCCAGGCGGATGGCCCCGCTGCTGAGCACGGTCCCCGCGACGTCGAGGATCCCGGCCAGCAGGGCCCGCCGCTGCGCCTCGCTCGCGCGCAGATATGGCATCGGGACCTGCTTGTCATCGGGCGCACCGGGCAGCCGGATATCGGAGAGCGACGCAGTGCCCTCAGCCCCGGCCCGCATCGCGATCTCCGGCTCGGCGATCGCCACGGCGGGTACCGTCGCGTTCGGGATAGCGAGCCAGACTCCGAGCGAGTACGGCGGGACGGGCAGCTCCGCCTCGGGCAGATCGAGCGGCCGGGAGGCGGGCACGGCGAAGCTGACGCGCCCGCGGCAGGCCCTGGCCGCGATCTGCTCGGTGGTCAGTACCTCGGCCGGCGCGTCACCGGGGCGGACGAGCCACTGATGCCGAGCATCGGCAACGATCACCGTCCCGTCGTCGAACTCCACCTCGTAGCACGGCCGCCCCTCCATCACGTCGGTGGCTGCCACCACCTTGGTGGGCTTCCCGTCCGCGCCCAGCAACCAGTCGCCGACCTTGACCTCGGCCATCGTCGTCCAGCCGGAGGGGGTTGGCAGCGTGGTGGAAAGAGCAAGGGCTTTGCCCAGGGCGGGCCGCGCGGCGATCACGATCATCTGGCCCGGATGCAGGCCGTTGGTGAGCGCGTCGAGGTCGGCGAAGCCGGTGGGCACGCCGGTCAGCGCCCCGCCGCGGCTGCCGATGGCCTCGATCTCGTCGAGCGCGCCGGGCATGATCTCCGACAGCGCCTGGTAATCCTCGCTGACCCGCCGGTCGGTGACCCCGTACACCTCGGCCTCGGCCCGGTCGACGATCTCGTCGGCGTCGCCGTCGCCGGCGTAGCCGAGCTGGACGATGCGGGTGCCCGCCTCGACCAGGCGGCGCAGGATGGCCCGCTCCCTGACGATGCGGGCGTAGTAGCCGGCGTTCGCCGCCGTCGGCACGCAGGCGATGAGCGTGTGCAGGTACGGCGCGCCGCCCACCCGGGCTATCTCGCCCCGCTTGGTCAGCTCGTTCGCCACCGTGACCGCGTCGGCGGGCTCACCGCGGCTGAAGAGGTCGAGAATGACCTCGTGGACGATCTGGTGCGCGGGCCGGTAGTGATCGCCGGGCCGGATCACTTCCAGCACGTCGGAGATCGCGTCCTTCGACATCAGCATGCCGCCGAGGACGCACTGCTCCGCGGCGAGGTCGTGCGGAGGGGTGCGCTCGAACTCCTCGCCGCCACGGGGCGCGATCTCCGTGACGCTCACCGGGCACCTCCCCCATTGCGCGCATTCCCGCGGCTGCCCGCGCGGGCCATTGTGACCGTTCTATCGGATGGCTCGGACAGTCTCGTCCCGGCGCCCGCGCACGTCCAGAGCTGCTGTGCACAGGCCTGTGGATAGCCTGTGCAGACACGCCGCCGTCACTGTGCGCAGCATGGGGATATCGCTGTGGATATTCTTGGCGGACGTTGCACAGGGGCGTTCCTGCCTGCGATGACGGCGTCCACTGGTTGTGCGCAAGAAAAAGTTCGGCGCGGCGAGCCCGTCCACAATGGCCCGAAGTTATCCACATTGGGAATTTCACGTGCGACGTTACATGTCAGCGCCCGGACGCCCCGCCGGGGCGGCGCCAGCACCCGGTCGCGCCGGCCGCCGACCGGGTCGGGCGAAGGCGGGATCCGCTCGTTTGGCGCACAGCCGGACGGGGAAGTCTCTAGTATTCGAGCGTGTGTTCGATAACCGCCGCTCAGCTCGCCCGGATCATCCGGGCGATTGAGGAGCTGGCTGGTCACCCGGGCGCGGACGAGGTCACCGCCGATGCGGGTCAGGCCAGCGCCGCAGACGGTAGTCGGGCCGCCCCCGGCGACGGTGGTCAGGCCGCCGCGGATCGCGATCTGGCCGCACGGCTGGCCGCGGTCTGGGCCATGGTCGCCGAGGCCGACCCCGAACTGGCCAAGAGGGTCCAGGGCTATCTGGACGCTGCGGACTGACGCCGGCGGGCAGGGTCAGGGTCGGCCGGGCTGGCCAGGCCCTCACGGCTCAGGCGCCGGTGACCTCGACGTCCAGGGTGGCGGTCACCTCGGGATGCAGCCGCACGGACACCTGGTGCGCGCCGACGGTCCTGATCGGGTTCTTGATCTCGATCCGGCGCCTGTCCAGGTCGGGCCCGCCCGCGGCCTTGACCGCGGCGGCGATGTCGGCCGGCGACACCGAGCCGAACAGCCTGCCGCCGCTCCCGGCCCGGGTCTGCAGCCGGACCTGGAGGCTCGCCAGCCTGCTCGCGGCGTCCCTGGCGTCATCGAGACCCCGGATCTCCCGGGCCGACCTGGCGCGCTTGATCAGCTCGATCTGCTTCTGCGCCCCGCGGCTCCAGGGCATCGCGAGCCCGCGCGGCACCAGGTAGTTGCGGCCGTAGCCGCCCGCGACCTCGACCACGTCGCCGGGGGTGCCCAGGCCGGTGACCTCCTGGGTCAGGATGAGCTTCATCGGCGTACCGCTCATCGGTGCGCTGCCTCCCTCGGCTCAGCGGGCCGTGCTCGTGTAGGGCAGCAGCGCCATCTCACGCGCGTTCTTGATCGCGGTGGCGACGTCGCGCTGGTGCTGCGTGCAGTTGCCGGA
>JASIJN010000238.1 GCA_030050125.1 Streptosporangiaceae bacterium
GGAGGTTGACATGGACAGTAGTAGTACTGGCTGGTTCTGAAAGAGGGTGCCAGCAATGAGGCTGACCTGGAGGGACGCCGTTTCTACGGTGTTCATGGCGGCGATCGTCATCATCTATATCGCGTTCCTGAACTCAACGACCGCGTGGCTGATCTCCAGCGCTCGCGGGACGGCGGGCGCCGTGCTCATCCTGGGCATGGTGGGCGGATGCGGAATGAGCATCGGTCGCGACCAGGACCAAGCGCGCGCCTACACGAGCTTCGCCGGCGTGATCGGCGCCGTCGCGCTGGTCAGCGGGGTGCTCGCGCTGATCACCGCGAGCACGGTCGCGTTGGCGATACTGGTCGCGGCCACGCTGACGTTGTGGCTGGTGGCAACGCTGCGGCACGCGTTCACCCGAGCCCCCGTTTTCGCCGGTGACCGTGACACGCATGAGGTCATCCACCCGGAGACGACCAGGCGGTAAGGAGAAGACCGGGCTGATCGGCGCGCTCCTCGCCGGTTACAGGGCGGGCTCTTGTGACTGACGTGCAAGCGCCCGGAGCGTTACCCTATGGTGGGGTATATCCCAAGCGTCGCATATCCTCCGGGGCGCCCGTGGCCAAGACAGCCCAACCGCACAGCGCCGTGTTCCGCCAGCTCGGCGAGCTCGTCGAGCCGGGCGATGAGATCGTCGCCAGGTTCTGGGGCCTGACCGGCTGGTCGATGAATCTGTGGTTCGTGCTGACCGATGCCTTCGCGGTGCTGCTCGTGCTGCCGTTCATCTTGGGGCTGCACCATCTGTATGTGGCGGCCATCGTGCTGTGCGCCACCGCCGGAGTGATCCTGTCGGCGTCGTACCTGACCAGGCCGGGGCTGGTGATCGCCCTGACCAGACGACGACAGCTGCTGTGCTGCCGGATGTCGAGACCGTTCCGCGGCCGGACGATCAGCCAGGCTCCGGTCGAGGCCGCGCAGCTCGCCGACTTCCGCCCCGGCTGGTTCTTCAGCCGGCTGCGGTATTCCGGGCCGGGAACAGACGGCAAGACGGTCCAGCTCAACGTCCCGGCTGCGTGCCGCCGGGGCGTTCAGGCTGCGACCGAGGCTGCGCATGGGCTGGCCGGATGAGAGCGCCGGTATCAAGAGTCCGTCCGTGACAGGGCATCCGACGTGATAGCGGCCCTGGAACAGGCCGTGGTCGCCGACTCAGTCCAGCAGCCGGAGCCGGCGCCTCGATACCCTCCGCCGTTCCTGCGCGCGCTGATCCGGCCAGGCGCGCTCGAGCCGGATTCGCAGCCGCGAGACGAGCTGGGCGATGGCCTCACGCATCGTCGGGCCGACCCCGCTGGCTCGGACCACCCGGCCGTTCACGCTGATGATGGCCCAGGCGATCGCGGGTCGCTCGACCGCGGGATCGGCCGCCCGGCTCAGCATGACCCGGGCGGACAGGACCGGCTCGCCGACGTCCCGGAGCAGGGCTTCCACCTTGCTCTTCGCCAGCTCGGGCATTCCGGCCGCGACAACGCCGGAGGTCCGCACCTGCACCACGCTGGTCTCGTTGACTGCCATGGCAAATACACCTCCCGATCGACAACTGCCGTGAGGCGGCTAGGAAATTGAACGCTCAAGATCGTCATCGTCTGGTTGCCGCAGTCGCGCGGCAACTCCGCTCGGTCGCGGCCTCGATGAGGTCATGGGTGCCTCCTTCTCCTGCCATTCGCCGCTCGGTGCACCGCGGCGGGCTAGGGCCGAAGGACCCGTCCTGACATCCAGATTCGGCGGCGTCCCTGCCTCGGCGTGGGCTAGGGCATGGCTGGCGTGCTCGGGGAAGGCGGGTCGTTGTGCCGGGCGATCGCGTGCTCGGCCAGGGTGACCAGGACGTTGCGGCAGGAGTCGCGGCGCCGGGCGTCGCAGGCTATGACCGGCACGCTGGCGGCCAGGTTCAGGGCGCCGGTGATCGATTCCAGCGAGTGGCGCTGCCGTCCGTCGAAGCAGTTCACGGCGACGACGAACGGGATGCCGCTGCCCTCGAAGTAATCGACGGAGGGAAAGCAGTCGGCCAGGCGCCGCTCGTCCGCCATGACCACGGCCCCGAGGGCGCCGCAGGCCAGGTCATCCCACATGAACCAGAACCGCTGCTGGCCCGGCGTGCCGAACAGATAGACGACGAGATTGTCCCGGATGGTGATCCGGCCGAAGTCCATGGCGACCGTCGTCGTCGACTTCTGCTCCACCCCGTAGAGCGAGTCGACCAATTCGCTGCGCTCGCTCAGCGTCTCCTCGGTCCGCAGCGGCCGGATCTCGCTGACCGACCCCACCAGCGTGGTCTTCCCGGCACCGAAGCCGCCCGCGACGAGGATCTTGATCGCCACCGGGGAGTCCGGGGAGTCCGCGGAGCCCGGGAAGCCCTGGGACCGCGGCGAGTACGAGGAGTGCGCGGCCGCCGCGTCATGGTCATAGACGTCGTAGGCCATCGACCACCTCCTGGAGGATCTTCAGGTCACTGAACCCGGCCGGCGACCGCCGGTGGATCGTGACCAGGCCGTGCTCGCGCAGGTCGGAGACCAGGATGCGGACGACCCCGATGGGCAGGTCCAGGTAGGCCGCGAGCTCGGCAAGCGGGGCCGGCATCTGGCACCGCTCCAGCAACTGAGCCTGCTCCGGCGCCAGCCACGGGGGGTACCCGGCGGCGTGGCGGACCGCGCGGACCATGTCGAGCATGTCGAACCGCTCGCCCGACGGGCGGGTCAGGCCTCCGGTGATCGCGTACGGGCGAACGACCCGACCCGCGTCCCGGTCGAGCCACTCGCCATCGGACGGCCGCACCACTGTCAGCCCGCCGCCGGCCGCGCGGGTTGCGGCCGGCGGCCCACGCCCAGGTGCTCGCCCACCCGCCTGACCAGGAGGGCCATCTCATAGGCGACCACGCCGACGTCCGCTCCCTGCTCGGCCAGCGCCGCCAGGCAGCTGCCCTCTCCGGCCGCCATCACGAACAGGAACGCCGACTCCATCTCGATGATCGTCTGCCGGACGGTCCCCGCGCCGAAGTGCTGGCTGGTGCCACGGGCCAGGCTCTGCAGCCCGGCGGCGGCGGCGCACAGGTACTCCGAGTCCTCGCGGGTCAGCCCGTTCGACGCTCCGACCGCCAGGCCGTCCCTGGACAAGATCACCGCCTTGGTGACCTTCGGGACGCGCGCGACCAGATCGTCGAGGAGCCAGTCGAGTTGTGCTGGCCTGCGCATGTTCAGGCCTCCTCGGCGGGTGCCGCCGGGTCCGGGCCCCCGTCGTCCGGCGGGTTGTCAGCGGCGGACCTGGCCCGTTCCCAGCCGCTCTGCATCGCGGACATGGTGCTCCGGACCGCCTCGGCCGAGGCGGTCGGCGCCGGAAAGGCCCTGCCGTCCGTCGCGTCCCGGTCCTGGCCCCGCAGCTGCGGGGCCAGGCTTGCCTGGCGCACCCGGACGGGCAGCTCGCCGTCCGGGGAGTACGCGGCCGCCGGGCTTGCCTCCGGGCCGGGAACCAGCTCGGTGGCGCCGGCCACGACCTGCCCGGCCTGGATGGAGTCGGCCGCCCGCCTGCTGGCCATGGTCGGCCGGGTCCACCAGTCCGGATCGGCCGACGCCGCCGGCGGGTCGATCTGGAACGGCTGAGTATCTTCCGGCCTGGCGGTGGCGAAGGCGCCGTAAGGGAACGCGCCGTCTCCCGGCACGCTCGCAGCGGGCGCGCCGGCGGGGAACCCACCA
>JASIJN010000239.1 GCA_030050125.1 Streptosporangiaceae bacterium
GACCAGCTCGCGGACGCGGGCGGCGTTGGCCCGGCCCGCGGTCTCCCGCATCACGGCCCCGACCAGTGCGCCGACCGCCGCCGTCTTGCCGGACCTGACCTTGTCCGCGACGTCAGCTTGCGCGGCGATCACCTTGTCGACCACGGCGAGGAGCTGCGCGTCGTCGCTCACCACGGCCAGGCCGCGGGCGGCGACGATCTCGTCCGGCGAGCCCTCTCCGGCCAGCACCCCGTCCAGCACCTGGCGCGCCAGCCGGTCGTTGAGCTCCCCGGACGCGACCAGCGCGGCGACCCTGGCCACCTGGACCGGGGTTACCGGCAGCGCGGCCAGCTCGATCCCGGACTCGTTGGCCCGGCGGGACAGCTCGCCGAGCCACCAGTTGCGGGCCTCGGCCGGCTGGGCCCCGGCGGCAACGGTCTGCGCCACCAGGTCGAGCGCGCCCGCGTTGCGCAGCGCCGCCATGTCGAGGTCGGACAGGCCCCACTCCTCCTGCAGCCGGGCCCGGCGGGCGGCGGGCAGCTCGGGCAGCGACGCCCGCAGCTCTTCCACCCACTCGCGGGACGGCGCGAGCGGCACCAGGTCGGGCTCGGGGAAGTACCGGTAGTCCTGAGCCTCCTCCTTGCTGCGGCCCGGGGTCGTGGTGCCGCTGGCCTCCTGGAAATGCCGGGTCTCCTGTGCGACCCGGCCTCCGGCGTCTAGGACCGCCGCCTGCCGCTCGATCTCGAACCGGACCGCGCGTTCCACCGATCGCAGCGAGTTGACGTTCTTGGTCTCGGTCCTGGTCCCCCAGGTACCCGAGCCGCGCGGCGAGAGCGAGGTGTTCACGTCGCAGCGCAGCGACCCCTCCTCCATCCGGACGTCGGAGACACCCAGGGCGCGCAGCAGGTCGCGCAGCTCGGCGACGTACGCGCGGGCGACCACGGGCGCGAGCGAGCCGGTGCCCGGCACCGGCTTGGTGACCACCTCGACCAGCGGGATCCCGGCCCGGTTGTAGTCGACCAGCGAGTAGTCGGCCCCGTGGATACGCCCGTCGGCGCCGCCGACATGCAGCGACTTCCCGGTGTCCTCCTCCAGGTGAACGCGCTCGATGCCGATCCGTACCTGGCTCTCGCCGACCGTGACGTCCAGCCAGCCGTCGGTGCACAGCGGTTCGTCGTACTGCGAGATCTGGAAGTTCTTCGGCATGTCCGGGTAGAAGTAGTTCTTCCTGGCGAACCGGCACCACGAGGCGATTGAGCAGTTCAGCGCCAGGCCGATCTTGATCGTGTACTCGATCGCGGTGCGGTTGATCACCGGAAGCGAGCCCGGCAGGCCGAGGCACACCGGGCAGACGGAGGCGTTCGGCTCGGCGCCGAACGCGGCCGGCGAGCCGCAGAACATCTTCGTCTGGGTACCGAGCTCGACGTGGGTTTCCAGCCCGATCACGGGCTCGTAGCGGGAGACCGCCTCGTCGTAGGAGACGAGCGTCGCGCGTTCAGTCATCGCCCAGCCCCATCAAGTGATCCAGCCCCTTCGCGTCGTCGAGCAGCGGGTATCCCCGGCGCCCGTCGAGCGCGGCCTCCACCGCCGCGCCGACCCGGTACATCCGGTCGTCGGCCAGCACCGGCGCCATGATCTGCAGGCCGACCGGGAGGCCGTCTTCCGGGGCGAGCCCGCACGGAACCGACAGGGCGGCGTTGCCCGCCAGGTTCGAGGGGATCGTGCACAGGTCGGCGACGTACATGGCCATCGGGTCGTCGGCGCGCTCGCCGATCGGGAACGCCGTGGTCGGCGTGGTCGGCGAGACCAGCACGTCCACCTGCTCGAAGGCCGCCTCGAAGTCGCGGATGATCAGCGTGCGCACCTGCTGCGCCTTGCCGTAGTAGGCGTCGTAGTAACCGCTGGACAGGGCGTAGGTGCCCAGCATGATCCGGCGCTTGACCTCGCCGCCGAAGCCGACCGCGCGGGTCATCGCCATGACGTCCTCGGCGCTGCGGGTCCCGTCGTCACCCACCCGCAGGCCGTACCGCATCCCGTCGAAACGGGCCAGGTTGGACGAGCACTCGCTGGGCGCGATCAGGTAGTACGCGGGCAGCGCGTAGGTGAAGTGCGGGCACGAGACCTCGGTCACCTTGGCGCCCAGCGACTCCAGCAGCTCGACCGCCTCGCCGAACCTGGCCAGCACGCCGGGCTGGTACCCCTCGCCGCTCAGCTCGGCCACCACGCCGATCCGCAGCCCGCTCACGTCGGCCTGCCTGGCGGCGGCCACGACCGGCGGCACCGGGGCGTCCACCGAGGTTGAGTCGCACGGGTCGTGTCCCGACATCACCTGGTGCAGCAGGGCGGCGTCGAGGACCGTGCGGGCCAGCGGGCCCGGGGTGTCCAGCGAGGAGGCGAACGCCACCACGCCGTAGCGGGAGGACCCGCCGTAGGTCGGCTTGGCCCCGACGATGCCGCAGACGGCGGCGGGCTGGCGGATCGAGCCCCCCGTGTCGGTGCCGATGGCCAGCGGCGCCTCGAACGCGGTGACCGCGGCGGACGAGCCCCCGGAGGACCCGCCCGGCACCCGGGTCAGGTCCCACGGGTTGTGCGACGGTCCGAACGCCGAGTTCTCGGTGGACGACCCCATCGCGAACTCGTCCATGTTCGCCTTGCCGAGGATTACCACCCCGCCGTCGCGCAGCCGCCGGGTGATCGTGGCGTCGTAGGGCGGGCGCCAGCCGTCGAGGATCCGCGACCCGCAGGTCGTGGGCATGTCGGTGGTGGTGAAAAGGTCCTTGAGCGCCAGCGGCACCCCGGCCAGCGGGCCAAGCGGCTCACCGGCCGCGCGACGGTCGTCCACGGCTCGGGCGGTGGCCAGCGCCACCTCGGGCGCCACGTGCAAACACGCGTGCACCTGGCCGTCGACGGCGGCGATCCGGTCCAGGTGCGCCTGGGTCAGCTCGGTCGCGGAGACCTCGCCCGCAGCGACCGCCGCGGCCATCTCGGC
>JASIJN010000240.1 GCA_030050125.1 Streptosporangiaceae bacterium
CTGGCCGGAGCGTCTACAGCGGCGCCACGACCAGCCGCAACGCGAGGCCAGTCTGGACATTGGCCGGCTAACCAGACGGCCACGGGGCACAGCGGCCACAGTGCTGGGAGGTCACCAAGGCTGCCAGCGGCGCGCCAAGCCCGAATGCATCGCGAAGGAACGCGGCGACGAAGGGAAGGTGGAGTAAGGCAAGCCAAGAGATTGGGTGCGGTTATCGCGATCATCGTATGCGGCGTCCGACTACCGGGAATGGCGACTTGGCCAAAGTGCGAATAGGCACAAAACCGTCGTGGAGCTATCGCCGACCACTTTAGCCCCAAAACGAATCCAGCTGCCGCTACGCGTTCGAGCGCAGAAAGAGGCGTGTCTATAAAGACGACCACATCTTCAAGCCAGCAATCCTCTTAGGTTATAGTCATATATGGCGGTGCAAATGTTACGCATACCTGCTATCGCATCGGTCAGGGCTAAGCGGATCCGTGGCAGCAGATTTGCATGGGCAGGAGCTCTTGCATCTCTTGCGATCATGGCACTTGAGATTTCGGGCCTGACGCCCGCGCAGGCTACGCCTGCGAAGCCGCACAGCGCCTGGAGCTACTACATGCTGTCCACCAGTACCTCGGAAGCCTACAACCTGGGCTGCAACCAAGGTACGTCCGACTCTGAGCACGGCTACTCTGGCAGCGAGGTCTTCCTCGACTTCGGCGGCCAGACCGATGGCCGTACCGGCGCCTTGTCTATAAACGGGACGACCGTCTTCTCGAACGCCACAGTGGAAAGCCTCTCCGAGGAGTTCGCGGATGGCTATTGGGTCTGCACAGGCAGTGACACCACTTCCACACTCGACCTCGCCATCGGCACCAACAACTCTTACTATGGCGTCGACAGGCCAGGCGGGGAAACGTGGGCCGACGATGTCGAGGCGGTCCAGAATTGGGTCAGTGACAACATCGGCCAGGTCTACGTCTTGGGCGGTGACGACATTGAGCCAGGCTATAGCACGGAAGGAAGCGCCATTCTGTGGTCCGAAGGATACGCGGACGTCGGTGGCAGCCTTTATCTGAACTACGGCTCGGCCGACAACTGCCCACAGTCGAGCTATGACAATGGCGCCTGCGCCAACGGCTGGGACCAGTACGACGTGTGGTACGTGTCGTACGGATCTGTCCCGGCCGTTACCGCGCCACAGATCTACAACAGCTCAACTGCCAGCGAATGGACCATGATCTGCCTCTACGGCGCGAACTATCAGAGCGGGCCGGTCTACTACCAGGGTCCGCTGGACGAGAACGACCTCGACAGCGGCACGAACACCTCTACGCAGGCGTGGGACCAGCTCGAGAATGACCTGAACGCCTACTCATCCTGCGCGCAGACGATGCCGTACTCACTGGAGGTTCACGATGAATAGGAAGGTGCAGCGTGACGGCGGGCCGCGCCAGCGGCGGCGGCGCCTGCGCCCGATCTGGCTGGCTGGCGTGGCCGTCGGCCTGCTGGGGAGCGGCGCTGCTCTGCTGGTCACCCTTACCGGAACAGCCGTCGGCTCTGCGGGCCCTTACTCAGGAGCCAAGCTCGCCCTGATCACCGCCGAGCAGAACATGCTCGCCAAGGAGCAGGCCAAGCACCACGTCAAGCCGTCCTATTCGGCTGGCCTGAAAGCCGCCACGGCGGCAGGCCAGGCTGCGCAGCAGCGAAGCGCCGGGATCACGAACATTCACGAAGGGCCCTTCTCCGCCGCATCATTTGAGGTCCGGGACATGTACCAAGGCCCGGTCGACGGCACATGGGTCCTCGCCTACGCGGGCGCCACCAGCAACCCCGCAACAGCGAAGATCACCGGAGGCGCACTGAGCCTCTACGCAGAGCCGGAGATCGGTGGACCAATGACGGCCCTCGGCACATTTGCGGCACCGGCCGGCACGGGCCCGCTGACGGTAACCGCCGCCAGCGGGGGCCTGCTGATTCTCCGCACCAGTCAGGGTCAGCAACTGACCTTCAGCCTTGTCACCCACCAATACAGCAGCTAATCCTGCTGCGCCGTCGCGCCGTGCCCGGGCATTGAATCCGGCACGGCACGACCGGCCTGGCAGGGGCGGCGCTCAGCTGGCAAGCACGCGCACGACGCTGGGCTCAACCGGCGCGATGTCCGCCGTGCGGCCGGGATCGCCACTGCCGCAGTATCCGGGCATCGGATAGCGCAGCATGGTGAGGGCTAGCGACTCGTGATCCCCTGGAGCGGTCACCTCCATTCTGGCGGTCGCCTAGCTGCCGGTCACGGAGTGCTTTCGTTCGCCTCAGGCATTCCGAACGGGACGGCGCGCGTATGCACAACCCGGTTGCAACGGTCCATGGACGCGCACAGCCGCCGATCTGCACGGCTTTCGAGCGCGGGCCCTCTGTGATCGTGCTCGTGCGTATCGGGATGTTCTGGCGCTGGGGTCCGCAGGTGCTGACCGATAATCTGCGCACTGCGCTTCACGCCGCTGGCCGGGCTGCCGTCGGCCTGTTTGGCATCGGCTCCGGCGCGTGGACAATCACCCGGCGGGGAGGCCATGCTTTGCCCGTGGCGGACGAGAGATCATCGGGCCAGCCAGTTCTGCGTGTCATGCGGGTGCTGCTCGGCGCGGGCACGGTATTGGTGTTCGCGGCTGGCACTCAGCTATACGTGCTCAGTGCGCATACAGACCGGTATTTCGCGTGGACCATCGCCAACCCGCTGACGGCGGCCACCATCGGCGCTTTCTACTACGGCGCGGTGGCGATCGCCGGCCTGTCCACGCTTGCACGGCGGTGGGACCGGGCCCGGGTGGGCGTGCCTGGCATCGCGGTCTTCCTCTGGCTGACAATCGCCGCCTCGCTTGCCCACCTCACGGTGTTGCATCTGCATAGCCGCGGGCTCGCGCCGCGGACGGCCGCGATTGCCTGGCTGGTCATCTACATCGCCGACCCGCCGCTGTTCCTGCTGGCCTACGTGCTGCAACTGCGGGCCGGCGGCCGTGATCCGGCCAGGCCTGCTCCGGCGCCTGCCTGGCATCGGTGGGCGTGCGCCGTCCTGGCCGTCCCCGTCCTGGTGGCTGGCGTCGGGCTGTTCGCCTTTCCTGGCCCCGGAGCCCGTCACTGGGCCTGGCCCCTCCCGTCGATCGCGGCGCAGGCACTGGCGGCATGGCTGATCGCCCTGGCGCTGCTGCTGTGCTCGGTGGCCAAAGAAGGTGACCTGCTGCGCAGCCGGCCAGCGACCACCGGAATGGTGGCCTTTGCCGTACTCCAGCTGGTCGCGCTGGCCCGGTACCCGCACGCGGCGCACGGCGCGGCGGCCATCGCCTGGATCGTCCTTCTCGCCGCCGTCGGCGTGCTGGGCGGCTACGCGCTAGCCCGGCTGCCCGCAGCCCTGCGCGGATCCGCAGGCGACCGGGCACCCAGCCCCAGCGGTGCCCGTTGACCTTGCCCAGCCGGACTGCGGAGGCCGGGACATGGGGAGGCCGCGCGGCAGGGGCGGGCGGATGGGTCAAGCAGCCTGGGTGCTTGCTGATCCGTCCGGGCCGGGTTCGGGGACTCGGGCCGGGGTGACGTCGAGGCCGAGGGACCTGGTCTGGTCGTTCTAGTGCAGTACAGGTTGCCGTCATGGAACATGCGATCGCCGGCGGGATGCACGAGTAACTTTCTCTGGGGCAAGATGTATCTAGCCAGGCCACTGCTGCGCTACGGAAGGGCCATCCGATGCATGTCCGGCTGCGTCCCGGCGGGCACGGTGACGCCACGGTCTGCGGGCAGATCTGCTATGAGGCCTTCGGCGCGATCTCCAGCGCTCATGGATTCCCAAACGACTTTCCATCGGCAGAGGCTGCCACCAGGTTGCTGTCGGGCCGGTTCATGCACCCGGGTTTCTACGCAGTAGTCGCCGAAGCAGACGGCACTGTCGTGGGCAGTAATTTCATGGACGAAAGATCGCCCGTCGTGGGTGTGGGGCCGCTCAGCGTCGCACCCGAAGTGCAAGACCGTGGCATCGGGCGGATTTTGATGCAAGACGTATTGAGACGCGCAGCCGACCGGCAGGCACCGGGTATACGTCTCCTTCAAAACACATACCACAATCGATCGCTCTCCTTGTACGCGAAGCTCGGATTTCGGGTGCGTGAACTTGTCGCTTGCGTGCAAGGTCCGCCAGTCCGCACTGCCATGCCGGGTTATCGTGTCCGGGCTGGGACTGCTGCCGATATTGCTGATTGCGGCGCATTGTGTACGCAAGTGCACGGGTACGACCGGAACGGCGAGGTCATTGATTCAGTCGCCAGCGGCACCTGCCTCGTGGTGAAGCGTGACGGCCACCTCAGCGGCTACAGCACTGGCCTTGCCTTCGACGCCCACAGCGTCGGTGAAACCAACCAGGACCTGAAGGCGCTCATAGCCTCGGCTGACGAGTTTGCAGGCCCCGGCATCCTCGTGCCGACCTCCAACCCAGATCTGTTCAACTGGTGCCTCGCCAGCGGCCTGCGCGTAGTCGAGTTGCTATCACTCATGACGGTTGGCTTCTATAGCCAGCCACAGGGGTCGTGCCTGCTCTCGATCCTGTATTGAACCACCTAGGCCTAGGTGGTCCACCCCGGCCCAGGGTTATATCAGAGGAGCGTCTCGGCGTGCTGTTTGCGGAGTCCCAGTGATTTCAATACTCAGACCGCCGTCTTCGCGAATCAGTTGGATGAATCAAGACTTCGAGGCATGTTCGATGAGTACCAGCAAATGAGCGCGCGCGAGGCAGCAGTGCCGAACCGCGAAGTCGTGGTGGGAGACCAGCACTCGTGACGCACTCGGGTCTGTGGTGGCGCGTGGCTTGCAGAGCGCTGTGGCCTGCGGGCAAGCCCGGCCGGCGGGGATCGGCTGGGCTAGGATCCCGGCCAGCGCGTCTGGTGCTTGGTCGGGCGTTGTGATGTGGATCTGCGCCGCGCTACCGTCCCTGCAGGAGAGGCCGGCGCGAGGGGCGTGCCGGGCGAGATCTGCGCGCGGGTTGCGCAGCAGCCGAGGAGGGGATGCCTTGTGAGCGTGCTTGTCGTGGGCAAGTTCCGCGGTGACACCGCGACGTTCCGGCAGGCGCTGGCCGACCGGGCCAGCGAGTTCGCGAAGATTGGCGAGCAGGCCAGGGCCGCTGGCGGAATCCACCACCGCTTCGGGATTGGCGACGGCTTCGTGGTCATCGTGGATGAGTGGGAGTCCGCCGGCCACTTCCAGCAGTTCTTCGCCAACCCCGAGTTGCAGGCGTTCATCGGCTCGGTCGGAGCCGAGCCCGGACCGCCCGAGCTCACCATCGCCGAGGGCATCACCTCGCCAGACCAGTACTAGCGGGCGCAGGTTCAGGGTTTCCCGGGAGGCCGGCGTCAGCCTGGCCGGGCAGCATAGCCTGGCCGGCCAGGCTGATACGTACACGGCAATGCCGGAGCGCTTGCCGACTGGCCGCAGCCTCTGGCCGGAACCTTTGTGCTCGGCAAGAGCCGCGCCATCCCGCGGAACTCGGCTGTCGTCAAGACCTGGCCTGGGACCTGCGCGCCCAGACCGGCCGGCTCGCCAAGTCCGCGTCAACGGCACAGCCCGTATGCCCGTTGACCGCGCTGGTCATGCCGCGGATTGTGGGTGGGTTACCCCCCTCGAACCCCGCGTGACACCGAGGGTTGAGGTTGTCAGCTGAGCTGGCGACGCAGCGCGTCGAGATCGCCCAGAACCCAGGCACCGGTAAGCCACCGCTCATCTGCGGTGAAAAAGGCTGCCCCCGCGTATTCGAATTGCCGCTGCGTTGCCGGCAGCCCCAGCAGTGGCCCGGTATGCGTGCCGGTGAAACGAAGCCGTGCCGCCGCCCGCCCGCCATCACACACCAGCTCCGCGATCTCGTTGTGAAAATCGGCAGAGCCTGCGCGTACCAGGTCCCGGTACCGCCGCCAGCCCTGCCGTCCCGAAGTCTGCTGCCCCAGCGACCCGCGGAAGGTAAATCCCGGGCTGAGCGTGCCCTCGACCGCCGAATCATTCCACCGGTTCCACAACTCGCCGTAGAACCTCTCGATCAGCACGCCGATAAAGACCACCACCTGCACATCGTGGCCGCTACTGAGTAAGTAGTCCAGCCGGAGCGTCGCCGAACGCGCGCTCATGCCGCGTTGAAGAGTGCGATCTCGGCAGTTGTGCCTTCCCGCAAGATCGAATCTGGCTAGCTGACAGGAGCGCTTGGCCGCCCA
>JASIJN010000241.1 GCA_030050125.1 Streptosporangiaceae bacterium
GCTGAAGTCATTCAACTGCTTGGCCAGGACCAGGCCCGCTATCAGCACGCCGAGCAAAATGACGGAGAAAATACGCGTTGTCCGGTACTGGTACCTGACCACGGCCAGATTGCGCTTCCTGATGTAGCGCGGCGTCGACATAATCGCCACCGTGACCGGGCCGATCGTGAAGATCGCAAAGCCGACATGAAGCCAGAGCACCAGCCGGTCGGTAAAGGACATGTGCCGATCTTAGGCCCGGCCGCGCCGCGCCCCTAGCTGCCGCTCGGCGTGGTGGGTTCCCGCGGCCCGTCGGCCGGCGTCAGCCTGGCTGTCGCGCCCGCTGGGCGGACCCGGGGCAGCCGGCCAAGATGGGTGCGAATCCGCTGTACATCTAGCTACAGCAACTTCGCACCCATCACCGGGCAGCACCGGGCACCGCAGCCCGGCGGTAGGCTAACGCCCAGGTGTATGACGGGCCGTAACTCAACCATTACAGTCTGCTAGCTGCCGCTCGGCGTGGTGGGGTTCCCGCTGCCGCTCGGCGTGGTGGGGTTCCCGCTGCCGTCGGCCGGGCCGGTGCCGCTGGCCGGACCGGAGGCGGGCCCGACGGGGGGCCCGGAGGGACCGGAGGCGGGCCCGGAGATACCGGCGGCGTTCGCCTGGCTGGTCCGGGCCGACCTGGTCTTGGCGATGTAAGCCATGATCAGGAATGCGATGCCGACGACAAAGGAGACCACGGCGCGGACCTGGTGGTGGCCCTTGTAGACGCTGCCGTCGATGAAGTGGATCGAGTTCGCCGCGCCCGACACATAAAGAATCCCGCCGATGATCCCCAGGACTCCGATGATGGCCAGGACGATCACGAGCGGCCCGCGGCCCGGCGAAGCCCCCGGTGTACTTGAAGAACTCACGTGCTCCTCCTCAATGGGCTGGGCCCACTTTAAGTCCCCCGCAGTGAAGCTGAGCTTACTGACCGGGGTGAGGGCCGAACCGGGCCGCATTCCTTGACCGGAGCGAGCACGGGGTCCGGGTCCCGGGGCTTCCGGGACCCGGAGCCGCTGGCGGCGGGAGACCTCCCGCCCGGGGCGCTTACTTGGCTTTCGACTTGCTGCTGAACCAGGCGCCGACGAAGGCGGCGATGCCGACGACCAGGGCGACCCCGCCGCGGGCGAGGTGGTTGCCCTTGTGGACGTGGCTGCCAGCCGTCAGGAAGCTGGGCAGCGAACTCCCGGCGACCATGTAAAGGATCCCGACGATGATCGCGAGGACGCCGATCACCGCCAGCACGATCATCAGCGGCTTCTTGCTCGTCGCCGCGCCACCGGACACGCTTGCAGTACTCACTGTCTCCTCCTAGAAGGGCCGCAACGGAACCCGCTGGGCCGTCCTTTGGGACCCGCTGGGCCGTCCTTCATGCCCGTCATCGATGACTACCTGCGGCACGGTACTACGGCCGGGCCTGGCGCAGGAGGTCTTCCCAAAAGCGACGAAAGCAAAATCTATCTGCCGCCGGCCCTGCGCGCCCGCAAAAAGTCCCTGACCACGTATTCGCCCAGGTTCTCGGGCAGCGCGCGGAGCACCCGGCCGCCGTTGCGCCTGGCGACCTCGTCGACGAATTCGGTCAGCCGCACGTCGTCCGCGAGCATGAAGACGTTCATGGTCGCCCGGCGCCTGGTCATCTTGTCCACCTCGGCCAGCGTCAGCTCCAGCGTCTCCGGCGACGGCGGCCAGTCGAAATAGGACTGCCCGTCGCGGCGCAGGTGCGCGGTGGGCTCGCCGTCGGTGACCACGAGCACGACCGGGTTCTGGTCGGGCCTGCGGTCGAGGAAGCGGCCGGCCAGGATCAGCGCGTGATGCAGGTTGGTGCCCTGGACCATGTCCCAGCCCAGCCCGGCCAGGTCGGTCTCGCGCAGCTCGCGGGCGTAGTTGGAGAAGCCGACCACCTGGATCGAATCCTGCGGGTACTTGCTTCGGACCAGCGCGTGCAGGGCCAGCGCCGTCTGCTTGGCCACGCCCCAGGTGCCGCGCAGCGCCATCGAGTAGGACAGGTCGACCAGCAGGCTGACGGCGGCGGCGGCCCGCCGCTCGGTCTCCTCGACTTCGAAGTCGCTGACGGACAGCCGGACGGGGCCGTCCTGCGCGGGCAGGCCGCCGCGCAGCAGCGCGTTGCGGACCGTCGCCGGCGTGTCGATGGCCTGCTCGTCGCCGAAGCTCCACGGCCTGGTGCTGCCGGTGTACTCGCCGGCCTGCCCGGCGTCGCGCTGGTCGTGGTCGCCGTGGCCGCCCTCGGGAAGCTGGGCGAACACCCGGCGCAGGGCGGTCTCGCCCAGCCTGCGCACGGCCTTGGGCGTGAGTTCCAGCTTGCCGTCGCTGCGCTGCAGGTAGCCCTGGCGCTCCAGCTCGCGCTCGATCTGGCGCAGCGCCTCCATGTCGTCGACGGCCTGGCGGCCGAGCGCCCGCCGCACGGCCTCCTCGTCGATGTCGTCGAGCCGGGCGCCGGGGTAGTCCTGGCGCAGTGCGTCCTCGAGCTCGGCCAGGTCGGCCAGCTCGGACAGGGCCGTGGTGGCCTCGCTCAGGCCGAGCGGGGTGTCGCCGGTCATCCGCTCACCGGGCCACCCGTCGAAGTCGATGTCGGGCCGGCGGGTCCGCAGCGCGTCGGCCAGCCTGGCCATCTCGGCGGCCAGTCCGGCGTCCTCCAGCGTCTGCGCCATCAGCGCCGCCAGTTCCTCGCGCTGCTCGTCGGTCAGCGAGCTCAGCAGCCGCTGCGCCGCGGCCATCCGCCGGACCAGCGAGTCGACGAGCTCCTCGAGGTTGCTCGGCGAGTCGGGGAACAGGTCGCCGTACTGGGCCATGAAGTCGTCGAAGTCCTGCTGGGTGTGGGCGCCCCTGGCGTCGGCGTCGAGCATGGCGTTGAGCGCGGCCATCATGTCCTTGACCCGCCGCATGGCCTCGGGATCGGGCTGCTGCAAGGTCTGCTTCATGCCGCGGAACTGGCTGTCGAGCACCTCGCGGCGCAGCAGGTCCTTGAGCTTCTCGAAGGTCTGCCTGGCCGCGGGCGAACGCCACTCGTAGCCGTCCAGCCGCCTGATGGCTTGCGCGGTGTCGGACGGGAGGGCGTCCAGCTCGGCCTCCCGCAGCCGGGCCGCGTCGTCGGGGTCGGGGAACAGCTCGGCCCGCTCCTGTCCGATCGCGGTGTCCAGCAGCGCGCGCGCCTGCTCCAGGATGCCGTCGAGACGACCGCGGTCGCGCAGCTCCCGCTGGCGCTCCCGGACCCGGCGGAGCAGGTCGTCGAGGCCCTTGTGCCCGGACATGCCCCGCCGGAGCAGGTCACGCAGGGCGCTGGCCGGATCCGACCCTTCGAGCACGGACTCGCCGAGCGCGTCCACCGCACCGCGCACGTCGTAGGGGGGCTCGAGCGGGTCGGGCCCGTCGTGGTACGGACCGTACCTGTAGCCGTAGCCGCTCAAGGTCTCCTCCTTGATCGATCTCGCGTCACGCGGCCAGCGCCAGCGGGTGCCGGGGCGTAAAGGTCCCGGTCCTCAGGTCCGGTAGACGGCGCTGCCGTCGACGACGTCCTTGGACAGCCGGCGCATCAGGTACAGGCCCTCGAGCGCGAACTCGAGCGCCGCCGCCGCCTGCCCGAACGATTCGCTGCCGTCCATCGAAAGCCGGTCCATGATCTTGGCCAGCCCGGGCACGTCGCCGATCCGGCGCAGCAGGTCGTCCGCCGGGACCAGGTCCCCGGACTCCACGGTGCCGCCCTCGGCGAACTTGGTCAGCAGCCCGCTCATGTCGGCGTTGCCAAGCGAGGCGCGGAAGGTCTCGGCGATCGCGCGGCGCAGCAGGTGATCGAGCACCTCCTGCTCCCGGCCCTCCTCGCTGACCTCGAACTCGACCTTGCCGCGCAGCGTGCTCACCACGCTGGGCAGGTCGCAGACCCTGGCCACGGGCTGGCGCTCGCCGGTGATCGCGGCGCGCCGCACCGCGGAGGCCGCGACCGCCTCGGCGGCCGCGATCGCGAACCTGGCCGAGACGCCCGAGCGCGCGTCCACCGCGGGCGAGGCGCGGACCAGCCGGGTAAACCTGGCGATCACCTGGACCAGGTGCTCCGGCAGCACCGCTCCGGGCTCCGCTCCGTCCCAGGCCAGCCGGGACTCCTGGCCGATCAGCGCCAGCTCGGCGTCGAGCGACGTCGGGTAGTGGGTGCGGATCTCGGCGCCGAACCGGTCCTTGAGCGGCGTGATGATCCGGCCGCGGTTGGTGTAGTCCTCCGGGTTCGCGCTCGCTACCAGGACCAGGTCGAGCGGCAGCCGCAGCGCGTACCCGCGGACGCCGATGTCCCGCTCCTCCAGCACGTTGAGCAGCGCCACCTGGATCCGCTCGGCCAGGTCGGGCAGCTCGTTCAGGCAGAAGATCCCGCGGTTGGTCCGCGGCACCAGGCCGAAGTGAATGGTCTCGGGGTCGCCGAGCGTCCGGCCCTCCGCCACCTTGACCGGATCGATGTCCCCGATCAGGTCGCCGACGCTGGTGTCCGGGGTGGCCAGCTTCTCGCCGTAGCGCTCGTCCCGGTGCCGCCAGGTGACCGGCAGTTCGTCGCCCTGCTCGGCGGCGAGGCGGCGGCAGCGCGCGCAGACCGGGGCAAACGGATGGTCGTTGATCTCGCACCCCGCGACCGCGGGCGCCCACTCGTCGAGCAGGCCGGTGAGGGTGCGGATCAGCCGGGTCTTGCCCTGGCCACGCTCGCCGAGCAAGATCATGTCGTGGCCGGCGATGATGGCCCGCTCCAGATGCGGCAGGACCGTCTGGCCGAAGCCGATGATCCCGGGGAAAGCGTCCTCGCCTGCCCGCATCCGGGCCAGCAGGTTCCGCCGGATTTCCTGCTTCACGGTCGCGAACTCGTGATCGCTGGCGCGAAGTTGCCCTAGGGTCGAGGCTGCCGGGGCGGCCGACCGGGTGGTCGCTGTCTTGGGCTCGCTCTTTCGCTGCACCCATAGACACTACGTGCTGGTTGCCTGGATGCGCACCTTGGGAGGCCGGGCATGGCGGATCGCAGGCCGGTGCTCGCCATCGACGTCGGCGGCACCAAGCTCGCCGCCGCGGTGGCCGCGCCGGACGGGTGGCTGATCGAGTCGGCCGAGATGCCGACCCCTCGCGACCCCGACCCGGAGCGGCTCTGGCGCGCGCTGTGCGGGCTGCTCGGCCGGGTCCTCGCCTCGGCCGGGGTCCGCGAGGTCGACGGGATTTCCGGCGTCGGTGTCGGCTGCGGCGGCCCGATGGAGTGGCCGGCCGGGCTGGTCTCGCCGCTCAACATCCCGGCCTGGCGGTCGTTCCCGCTGCGGGCCCGGCTGCGGGATCTGTTCGCCGGGTCCCCGGTCCGGGTCCACAACGACGCGGTCTGCCTGGTGGCGGCCGAGCACTGGCGGGGCACGGGCCGGGGAAAGGACAACGTGCTCGGCATGGTGGTGTCGACCGGCGTGGGCGGCGGTCTGATCCTGGACTCCCGGATCATCTCCGGCGCGTCGGGCAACGCCGGCCACATCGGGCACGTGGTGGTCGACCCGGAGGAAGGGCCGGACTGCCTGTGCGGCGGCCGCGGCTGCCTGGAGGCGATCGCCCGGGGCCCCGCGCTCGTGGCCTGGGCCCAGGACCGGGGCTGGCGCCCGGGCCAGCCGGACGCCTCGGCCAGGGACTTGGCGCAGGACGCCGCCGAGGGCCACCCGGTCGGCCTGGCCGCGATGCGCCGGGCGGGCCGGGCGCTCGGCATCGCCATCGCGTCCGCCACCCACCTGTGCGACCTCGAGGTGGTGGCGGTGGGCGGGGGGCTGTCCCAGGCCGGCTCCGTGTTGTTCGAGCCGTTGCAGGCGGCGCTGCAAGCCCATGCCAGGCTCGAGTTCGCGCGCCGGGTTCAGGTGGTACCGGCCGCGCTCGGCGGCAGCGGCGGCCTGATCGGTGCGGCGGCGCTCGTCCTGGCCGGTGACCGCTACTGGACGGCCGATTGAGCCGGCCGGGGGTGCCCGGAACAGTGCGACAACCTGGTCGGCCAGCTGCGCGCGTCGCGGTACAAGCTGTTGTTCTGGCCCGTGGCTAGGGGGCGGGCGGGGTGCTCGGCGGCTGGTCGGTGGGCGGCTGGTCGGCGGAGGGCTGGCCTGGGCCGGGCTGGTCGGCGGAGGGCTGGCCGGGGCTGGGCTGCTGGCCGGGGCCGGGCTGCTGGCCGTAGCCGGGCTGCTGGCCATAGCCGGGCGGCGGAGTGTAAGCCGCTCCGACCGGAGGACGGGTCTTCACCACCACGGTGCGCGCGGCTTTGTCGTGCAAGCACTGGCGCCGCCCGTCCCAGAGCAGCCACAGCTCGTTCAGCAGCGCGAACAGCCCTCCTACCAAGGGGACCAGCGGCGGAAAGGCATACACGGCGGCGCGCCCGGCCGCTGTCCCTCCGCTGATCTTCGACCGGGTATCGGCGTTCACCACCCGCGTGCCCAGGGCTCGTTTGCCAAGGGTCTGCCCCCACAGCCCGTGCTGCACCGCGTCATAGCCGAAGACGATGAGCACCGCGACGAGGCCGATCAAGTAGAAGGACCCGAAAGACTCGCTTATCGCGTGGTTCATTGCGGCCTGCGCGGCCGGGCTGTTGAGGTTCCCGGCGTACTCGTTGTTGACGGTGCGCACCCGGTTCACTATCCCGACAACGACCGGAACCCACAGCGCCAGGAGGATCGCGCTGATGACGAGGCCGTCGATGATCCGGGCCAGCAGCCGCTGCCACCACTCGGCCAGGGTCGGATCCTTGGTGGCCTGATACTGGTAGCCGGTTCCGGGATAGGGCTGATAAGGAGAGCCGTACCCGGCTGTGCCGTAGGACGGCTGCCCCTGAGCAGTGCCGTATCCATAGCCGTAGCCAGGCTGGTTGCCGTAGCCGGGCTGCCCGGACTGGCCGTACGCGGACTGGCCGGACTGACCGTATCCAGGCTGGGTGCCGTACCCGGGCTGCCCGGACTGGCCGTATCCCGGCTGGCCGGGTTGGCCGTATCCCGGCTGGGTGCCGTAGCCGGGCTGGCCGCCCGGGGGCTGGGTGCCGTACCCGGGCTGGCCGTATCCGGGTTGGGCGGGCTGGCCGAATCCCGTCTGCCCGGGTTGGCCGTATCCGGGTTGGCCGTATCCCGGCTGGGTGCCGTATCCGGGCTGGCCGCCGGGGGGCTGGGTGTCGAGGCCGGGCTGGCCGCCCGGGGGCTGGGTGCCATACCCGGGCTGGCCGTATCCGGGTTAGGCGGACTGGCCGTGTCCCGGCTGCCCGGGTTGGCCGTAGCCAGGCTGGGTGCCGTAGCCGGGCTGGCCGGGCTGGGCACCGTACCCACCGTAACCCGGCTGGGGCTGCTGCGTCGGCTGGCCTAGTTCCGGCTGCGGGCTCGGCGTTTCGTGATATCCGGGCGGCGTGTCCTGTGGCTCAGGGGTGCCGGGCGACCCCGCGTCGGAGCCTCCCTGGCCAGGTTCGTCCTGCGACTGCGTCACGGCCGTCATAATGCCTTATTTCGTAGAACAATGCCCGTCTCTGAGCTTGATCCAGATTTCGCGCTAGCCACGAGCCATTCCCCAACGACGGGTGCACGGCACGAGTCGGCCCGACGGCGCGGCCCGAGCCAGCCGCTTGAACGAGGCCCGGACGCCTCTCATACCTTGATCATCTTGACTTCTCATCGTTTCGGTGTGCACAGATCACCCCAAATCGGGTCATGAAAGCAACGGAATCGATGAAGAGTCGGAATGATCAAGAAACTTGAACGCGATTCCCGGGTGCGCGGGGTTCCGGCGCGCGGTTCCGGGGTGCCGGGTTGCGAGGTGCGCGGGGGTGCGGGGGTGATGAGGTGCGGGGGTGACGAGGTGCGGGAGTGATGAGGTGCGGGAGTGATGAGGTGCGGGGACGACGAGGTGCGGGGTGACGAGGTGCGGGG